>NZ_PGEM01000012.1 GCF_002934005.1 Cuspidothrix issatschenkoi CHARLIE-1
AAGGCTTGTGATATTTTTGAGCGATTTTTACAAATAAAATCTGATAATTACATATCTTTTATATACGCTAGATGTCTAGAACAATTGGGTAAATACACAGATGCCATATCTCAACTTCAAGGGATAGATTTTGATAGTCTACAGCAATATCATATAAATGTTATTCATATCAGCTTAGGAAGACTTTACTATTGTCTTAGATTGTACGAACAGGGAGATAAATATTTTAACTTAGCAATTGCTAACTCAGATGATAAAGAGAAGTCAATACTATCCAGTGCTAGAAGTATCCTAGCTCATAATCCTCATAATGAAACTGCTGTGAAGATGTTACAACAAATTGCTGAGGAATCACCACGCTATTCTCAAGCACTGGAGATGTTGACGCTGAATTTAAGTGAAGAAGAATATTTTAAAATGGTCAAATCTGATTATCAAACTGGTGTAAATGACACCGAAATACTCAATCGAGCAATTTATCATAAAATTGCTAATGAAATCAGTATTCTCAAAGGGATTGCTTACCGGATTTTGCGTTTTTCTCAAACAGAAGATCCCTTACTTACAGGTATTATTAATGATATTGAGGATGTACTTGAAGAAGTTAACCGTCGTCGAGGATTAGAAAAATCCCAAATTGCCAATATTTCTAATGATGAATATGAGCAAATTCTAGCAATTATTTCCAAAACTGCTCATGATATTTCTGATTTTGTTAATAATCAGTTAGCAATTATTGAGTCTAAAACTAGACGTGCTATGAGAAAACTTGCTGTTGATGATCCTCACTACAAGCAATTTGAGAAATTATTAACACAACTAGAATTTACTCAAATTGCTCTTAATGATCTCAAAGCTATTAATGAAGGGATTGAAATTAAAAATCATAATTTTAAAATTAAAAACCTATTTGAAAAATGGGAAGCTAATCCTCATATTGATAATGCTTCTATTACTCTGGATATTAAAAATGGTGATTCAGAGTTTAATGGTGATGAAGAAAAGATCAAAAGTATTTTAAATGAATTAGTAGAAAATTCTCTCAAACACAATGATAAAAAACTAGATTTAAACATCTCCATATCCACACAGGATATTATCAATCCTCCGGGAATTCGTGGTGCTACTATTCCGGGTGAGCAAAAATATCTATTAATTGAGTTTAATGATAATGGTCAAGGAATTCCCCCAGACAAAAAAGACTGGATATTTCAACCTTTAAAAACTACCGCTAGTGAAGGTCATGGTAGTGGTTTAGGATTATTTATCATCCGCAAAACATTAACACAGATGAACGGACATATCCAAGAAACTGGATGGAAAGGAGCTAAATTTAAAATCTATATTCCTTATATAAAAAGCCAAAATAGTTAATTTCGTTAAATTTGATATAAGTCACACTATCAGGTTATACTAGGAAATAGTATAATTTAGTTTGTGTTCTTTTTTCAATTCGTCAACGTCATAGAATTATGCAGACTGAAAATATTCATTTGCTACTGGTGGAAGATAATCCTCGTTACCTCAGTGAACTTGTAGAGTGGTTAAATGATTACGGTTATCGTCATATTCAAACTGCTTCTAGTGTACTTGAAGCAACAGAAAAGTTATGTGATCCTTTTGATGTCATAATTGCTGATATGCGAATGGAGCAAGATAACAGTGGATTTGCGATTGTGGAGGAGGTAAAAGTACGTAATCTTTCATCAGTGGTGATTATCCTCACTGCTAATGATAATGTGAGAGACTGCCGGAATGCTTTTAAATTAGGAGCATGGGACTATATTTCTAAAAATCTGAAGGGTAATGTTTTTGATGCGCTACATGATTCTATCCAAGAAGCTATTACCTATTTTAATCGCTGGGGTAACGTCCACAATGAACAGTGGATAACTGAAAATCTGGAAATTTTAGAAAAAGACTATTGGGGTAAATATATTGCAGTCATTAATAAAACTGTGATTGAAACAGCAGATAATGAAGATACCCTCAACAAATTACTTGAGGAACGAAAATTAAGACGGTTTTTAACTACTATTAGAAAAATAGGTGATTTACAACCAATTTCTCAACTTATAGAGTTACCAGAAAGTCCGAAACTAGAATACAAAAGCACTTTGCAATGGGATGTTAGACAAAATCGTAAAAATGAGGATTTGAGATTTAGTGTCCTCAAAACTATTGCTGCTTTTCTTAATTCTGAAGGTGGAACCCTAATTATTGGAGTTGAAGATAATGGTAATATTTTTGGATTAGAGCAAGACTTGGCTATACTTTCTAAAGGTTCTCTAGATCAATTTGAGCAGACAATTGTAAATCTGATTTGCGATCGCATTGGTGCTGGCTTTATGTCATTAGTTACAGTTAGATTTGAGACAATACAAAGTAAAACAGTATGTGCAATTGATGTCAGAAAATCAAATATAATAGCTGTCATGCAAGGTAAAGATAAAAAATCAGAACTCTACATTCGTGCTGGTAATACCTCAAAGTCTCTGGATATTTTAGAGACAGTAGAATTTTGTCTAAAGCAGGGTAAGCCGTGAGGAGAAAGTTATTAGACCAAGCTATCAACTCAATTATTGGTATAGCAGAAATAGAACAAGCTAAAAGCGATCGCTCTTTAGAAACAACAGTACAAGTATTAGGTATAGGTTTGGGTGGTGGTGCGATAATTTCCGGTGTGATAGTTCAACACATAGATAAAATCAATCAACCTTTATTACCAAAAAATCCCTTTTTTGCTTCATTGATTTTAAGCATTATTACTACCATAGTGTGTACTTTTCTAGCTATGTTGGGTATATGGATAAAAAAGCGGAAATTGTAGGTTACAATGAATAATAACTTAGATATTTAATGAAGGAATAAATCATGAAAATACAGGGAATCATCAAAGGTAACACCATAGAATTATTAGATCAAATATTAGACAAAATTCTTCTACCTGATGGAGTAAAAATTTCTATAGAAATACCAGATAACTTAATAATTAAACAACCCAAATGGCAAGAATTAGAAACTGTTATTGGTTTATGGAAAGATGATACAGAAATTGATGAAATTTTTGATATTATTAATCAGGAGCGTCATCAGGATTTAGGACGTGAAATTAATTTAGATAGTTAAAAATTATGTACTTGCTAGATACTAATATCTGTATTGCGATACTTAAAGGTAATGAAAATGTTGTCTCACAACTTTATCAAAAACATCAATCTTGCCATCTTTCTACTTTAGTTTTAGCAGAACTGTATAAAGGAGTTTATTGTTCAACATTACGGTTTTTACGATAAATATTAAAATCGCTATCTAGAGTCATAATTGCACTATTAGGTATTTGTTCAGACATTCTCACCAAACAAGCATCAGCAAAGGACATTGGTACAGATTCATAACGATTCATTAAATGTCTGATATTACTTGCTTCTCCTTGCAAATCAAAAGAGATCGTGATTACATTACCCTCAATCAATTCAATAATTCCCTGTTGAATATGAGGTAAATCACGAAACAAAAAACAAGCTTCTGAAATCACAGCATCACAGGTGAATACAGGTAAATCAACCTGTCTCCATTGAGTTACAGCCCATTGATGAAAGCGATCAGATTTCCTGAAATAAGCAACCAAAACACCAGTATCAAGAATTATCTGCTGATTCATTTCTGCCCATATTCTTCCATGTATTTCTGATTAAAAGAAAGATCGTCTACCCCACCTTCAATAACTCCTTCCCATTTTCTCAATAGATCATGAGGAGAAGTTTCAGGCTTTTTGACATTTGAGTTTTCAGAATCTTGATTAACTTGGTGATTACCCAATTCAAATGCCAGAAACTCAACAAAACGGAGAACTTGCTGCTGTTGATCTATGGGTAACTGCTGCATCGTAGTTACTACTTTTTCCAGAATTGTCATGATCTTAATTCTTTTGAGATTGTGTATTCACCTTAATTATTACGCAGAAACAGAAACTTCCGCTTGATAACGAATACCCGCTTCCTGGAATCTTTCTAAAGCTTCACCCAAGCGATCAGGAATAAATGGATTAAAATTACTGTACCAATTCACTATTTTTGAGGAATTAATTTAATTAAACTCCTTAAAGTAGAATTAACAGATTCTGAATTAGGAAAATATTGTTTCACATCAGGATCAAGAATAATTATATCATTTGGTTTAGGGAAATGTTCTACTGTTGTTGTCCCATCTTCATGATGAATAGTAACACTATACCCTTCTTGATACCGTTGAGAATATTTACCCCGAATAGGATTTTTTAGTTGACTTAAATCATATTCTTCTTTTAAGTCATCTTCTAATTCATATTGTATTTTCTCGTTCATAATATCTCCTTTCTTTAGGTGTAACTAATCTTGCACTAATTAAACGGATTTTATCATCACGCTCTGTATGAGAAACAAACAAATATCTCCCTTGATTGGATAATCCTATTATAATATAGCGATTCTCTTCTAATGAATGTTCAGGATCGTCAAAGTTGATAGATAAAGGATCATTAAATATTGAAGCTGCTTCCTCAAAAGAAACACCATGTTTTTTCTGATTTAATTTACCTTTATCTTCATCCCATTCAAATTTTAGTTCCAACTCAATTTTGACCTCTTATAGAGAATAATGGGCTAATTAAGGCATGATCACGCAGAAATAGAAACTTCCGATTGATAACGAATACCCCCTTCCTGGAATCTTTCTAAAGCTTCACCCAAGCGATCGCAATCTGCTATTAAACTAATTCTCACATAGCCTTCACCACCCACACCGAAGGCATTTCCAGGTGTCACAACTACCCCAGTTTCTTGTAAAACCTGCAAAGCAAAATCTGTAGAATTCATACCCACAGGACATTTTACCCACAAATACATAGTTGCTTCTGTTTTGGGAATATTCCACCCCAATTTACCCAAACCATCAATTAAAAAATCTCGACGGGTGCGGTAACGTTGTTGCACTTCGTGTAAATAAGAATCAGGAAGTTGTAAAGCTGTTTCTGCTGCTGTTTGTAAAGCAGAGAAAATACCATAATCTAAGTTAGTTTTTAAAGTCCGTAAACCTTGAATAACCTGACGATTTCCCACTACAAAACCGACGCGCCAACCTGCCATATTATAGGTTTTAGAAAGAGTATGAAACTCTACACCGATTTCCTTTGCGCCGGGAATTTCTAATAAACTTGTAGGTTGATAACCATCAAAAGCTAATTCTGCATAACATAAATCATGGACTAACAGGATTTCATACTTCCGTGCAAACGCCACAATTTCCTCAAAAAATTCGCGGGGGGCGGTGGCGGCGGTAGGATTACTGGGATAATTAAAATAGAGAATTTTGGCTTTTCTAGCTACTTCGTCAGGAATTGCCCCCAAATCAATTAACCAATTATTTTCTTCCTTGAGAATTAAATTGTGAATCACACCCCCAGCAATGATAGGGCCACGGAAATGGACGGGGTAGGATGGTGAAGGTACTAAAACAATATCACCAGGATTAATATAGGCGATCGCTAAATGCCCCAAACCTTCCTTAGAACCAAGTAACGGTAAAGCCTCGCTATCAGGATCTAGTGTCACACCATAACGGCGATGATACCATTGGGTAATTGCTTTACGGAAACTAGGAGTTCCTTCAAAGGGTGGATAACCGTGATTAGCAGGATTTTGTAAAGCTGCCATTGCCGCTTCTATAACTGGTTGGGGCGTAGGACCATCAGGATTCCCCATACCCAAATCAATTAAATCTAGTCCCTGTTCTCTAGCTTTAGCCTTTAATTCATCTAAACGAGCAAAGACGTAAGGGGGTAATTTTTGTATCCGTTCTGCCGGAGCAATCCAACTTAAACTCATTCTTTCAACCTCGAAATAGGGAACAGGGAATAGGCAGGGGTAGGGAGCAGGGGAGCAGGGGGAGAAAGAATTTTCCCAATCACCAATCACCCATTACCAATTACCCATTACCAATTACCCATTTTTAATTTTTAATTTTTAATTGATTTGGTGCAGTAGTTGAAACCATTGCCGCCATCAAATGTTCCAACGCTACCGTAAAGGGTAACCGGTGGATATCAGAATTAGGGTGTAAACTAATTTCTGCTGCTGTTTGTAACTCGCCCAGAGTGATATTACCTAATCCCAAATCTCCTAATCTTTGGGGTAGTCCAATCTCTGCATAGAACTTCAACAATTGTTGTCTTGCTGATGCCGCCAGTTGATTTCCCTGGATCATTTCCTCTAACCGCAGTTGTACTAGGATACCATAAGCGACCTTCTCGCCGTGAATGCTACCATGACCGCAAATGTGGGTGAGGCCATTATGAACTGCATGGGCGGCGACTGTGCGACATTGCGCCCCTCCTAGTCCACCAATTACTCCAGCTAGGAGTACGGAACAATCAACAACTTCCTGCCAAACTTGGCTACCGGGAGACTGTAAGGCAGTGGCGGATTTTTGTAGTAAAATATCTCGTAAAACTCGCGCTTGTTGGACTGCGGCAATAATCAAAGTTTCTTCCAGGTGTCCACTGCTGACTGATGCTTCATACCATTTAGCGATCGCATCCCCAATTCCTGCCACTAAAGTTCTTTGGGGTGCAGTCTGAAGCAAATCATAATCCAACATCAGCACATCAGGACAACGAGATAAAGCCACATCATATAAAAACGCCCCCGTTTCTGAATAGACATTAGAAAGCGCTGTCCAAGCTGCACAGGTAGCCCCAGACGTGGGAATTGTCACCACTGGTAACTGTAACTGGTGGGCGACTAATTTAGCTGTATCTAAGGCCTTACCACCACCAAAACCAATAATTACATCCGCCTGATGCCCCCTAGCCTGTGTTCCCAAAGCTTTTAAACTCGCTTCACAACAATCAGCACCATAGGAAACACAGATAGGATCTATTTCTGGAGATTGGAAAAGCGGCTGTAAACTCTTTTGACTAATATTAATAGTCTGGTTGCCAGCAATAATTAACGGGCGAGTTCCCAAATTAGCTACTTCAACCGCAACAGTTGACAACACACCTGCACCGCGAATAACTTTACCCGGAGAAATAATCGAGACGTTCCAGGGAATGTCTCTACATTTTTTTGCCACAGAGGTTTGATTAGATAAAGTTTCCATAGAATATTGATTAGACATGATTACTATTTTGGCAAGATCATAGAGATTTCTTAATTAAATTTTAAAATATTCTTTATCATATTGAGGAGTTCAGGAGTTTAGAAGTTACAGCAGTTTGCGAAGGTATGAGGTACACGTTTTGCGGGCAAGACTTGTACTGAGCTTGTCGTTCGCCTAGCGTGGCGTTAGCCATAGTATGCCCGCACCACAAAAGTTTGATTATGGTTGTACCTCATTTGAATGAAATATGCTGTAAGTGGAAAAGGTTTTTTTACCAATCACCAATTCACTGTCACCTATCTACCTATGAATCTGTAGGTTTTGGTAATAAAGCAAACTTGTCTAAATAAACTTGTACATCCATTTCTGGGTCTTCACGACTAACTAAAGTGCGGTTTACTTGACCCAAGTACAGGGGTATAGATAAACCTGGTTGTGGGTGGATAATGGTGCGGGCGCGAACTGTTAATTGATTATTACCTTTCGTACCTAAGCGGCCATAGGAATAAAGGTTACTAGCTGCTTGACGTAGAGTGGCTTCTAACTCTGTGGGAGTAATTTCTGGTTTAGTCGCAATTACGGTTTGGTTAGAACCGTTATCATAAACTAGGGTGTACTTCACAGCACCGGGAATCACTGTGCGAGTTAGGGGGACAAGGGAAAGTGAAAATAACCCTGCTGTCAGTACCAGCATAAAGCCTGTTGTCCCCACCAGTCGGAAGCGGAAGCCCCATTTTAAAATGAAAGCTAGGATTGTCAGGACGGCAAATACTATTGTTGCAATCCCACACCATTGGGTATATTGCAGAAAATCAGTGGTACTAGGCATAAGGTTTTCATGACGGACATAGACATTCTACCTACAATTGCAGCTATCTCAAATCCAAAATTTGATGACAAGTTTTTTCTATACTTAATATTAGAATAAGTAATATAAAAGCTAAAAGCTTAATTAATTAGGCTGTTAAAGATTAATTAGTATTTATGTATTGATAAAGAGAGAGATTTTACTATCTGCAGTTAGGGACATCAAGTGGGTAGAATAGTACCGCAGTCTTATGAAATAGGTGTAGCCAGCACGTGAAGATATTTGTATATCACACTCCCGAATTAACCCCAACTGATATAGTTCCAGAATGTGCGATCGCTGTTGATGTTTTGCGAGCAACTAGCACAATGGCGACAGTTTTAGCCGCCGGAGGTGAAGCTGTGCAGGTTTTCAGTGATTTAGATCAACTCATGGCAGTGAGTGAAAAATGGCCTACAGAAAAACGATTAAGGGCTGGAGAACGGGGAGGTGCTAAGGTAGCTGGTTTTGAATTAGGTAATTCACCCTTAGATTGCACCGCAGAATTAGTTGCAGGACGGCGCTTATTTATTAGTACAACTAATGGTACTCGTGCCTTACAAAGAATCGAAAAAGCTCCCATTGTTCTGGCCGCAGCTTTGATTAATCGAGCCGCAGTGGTCAATTTTCTTTTAGAAAAGCAACCGGAAACTGTTTGGATTGTTGGTTCTGGTTGGGAAGGTAGTTTTTCTTTAGAGGATACAGTCTGTGCTGGGGCGATCGCTCATAGTATTTGCCAACAAACTAATTGTTCACTAAAAGACATTAATGGCAATGATGAAGTAATTAGTGCGATCGCTCTTTACTCTCAATGGCAAAATGATTTATTAGGATTACTCCATCAAGCTAGTCATGGTCAACGCTTATTACGCCTAGAATGTTTAGAAGACCTCAAATATTGTTCTCAAACTGATATTTTAGATGTTTTACCTATACAGCAAGAACTAGGAGTTTTAAAAAGTTACAACAAGTAAGGAAAAAATTCTTTTTTTCTGACACTATTTACCCCTGATAGATAGAATCTAAAATGGGGTAATATTTGATTTTTGTATGTAATGCCAAATTAATATGAAGCTACATAGAATAAGATTTACGGAATAACGAACCACAGAGGACTCAGACAACACAGAGAAATAAGATTTTAAGAGTTTTTTACATAATTCCTATACTTATGTTTTTTATATAGCGGTATGCACTTGAATGAGATACAGGATTTACCTAAAAAACTATACACTCTCATGACTTTCAACTGTGTTCCCTATTCCCTATTCCCTGTTCCCTGTTCCCTGCTATATCTAGAAAAGTAAGTATTCATTTATAGCGCTTGTTTCCAGATCCCCGACTTCTAAGATAGATTTATCCTTTCCGAATACAATCAATCAAAGAAGTCGGGGATCTTATCACCTCACCTGAATCCTTACCTAGAAAATCTCAAAATGCCCCAAGATGTAACCCTTATTCATAGCTTACTACTTTTTTCTACTGCCTTTATTGCCGGTGGCTTAAATGCTGTCGCTGGTGGTGGTAGTTTTATTACTTTTCCTACCCTAATATTTACAGGTGTCGCCCCAGTTATCGCCAATGCTACAAATAATACTGGTTTATGGATCGCAGCTATAGCTAGTGCTAGGGCTTATCGTCGAGATTTGAACATTGAAAAACGACAATTATTATTATTAGTTGGTATCAGTTTAATTGGTGGTGTAATTGGTGCTGTGGCTTTACTATATACATCCCCAACTGTCTTTAAAAAGATGATTCCCTACTTGTTACTGGCTGCCACATTGATATTTACATTTAGTGAATCTCTCAAAAAGTGGCTGCAACTGCAAACTCAAAATGATTCTCCTCCATCTCCTCCTTTATTTATGCTCCTAGTTTCTCAATTATTAATTTCCATATATGGAGGTTTTTTTGGTGCTGGTGTAGGAATTTTAATGTTAGCAACTTTAACCTTTTTAGGGATTAAAAACATTCACTCTATCAATGCTTTTAAAACACTTTTAGGCAGTTGTATTAATGGTGTGGCAATTATTCCCTTTATGTTTGCTGGTATGATCGCCTGGCATCAGGTTATGATCATGGCTTTTGGTGGCTGCTTGGGTGGTTTTTTATGCGCTCATTTTGCCCGACGATTAGAACCCAGTTTAGTGCGGAAATTTGTGATTGTGGTAGCCTTTGGAATGACTACATACTTTTTTATTCATGGTTAGTAGGGTGATGGTGAGGCGATAAGATCCCCGACTTTTTTATTGATTGTGTCTATAAATGATAAATTGATCACAGAAGTCGGGGATCTGGGTATGACGGATTACTATGGCTGAATACTTACACAAATATTAATTAAATCTAAAACTATAAATTTTGTGACTTTGATTACAGTTTTTCCTATATAGTAGGGGTTGAATACAAAAATAGCTCATTTTTTCTCAAGGATAAACCAGGCTATCTCAAGGAGTAGACCACAGGGATCACTTCTAACTGGAGAAAATTTACATTTAAAGTAAATTTATATATCTCAGGCATGATGGCGAAAATTATGAGGTTTACAATAATGAGTAAGAATATCAAATGTTTTAGTTGTGTAAAATTTGCTCGCGATAATTAAACAATTTTTGTCAATTTTTCTAAAAAATTATTAAATCCAGGGGTTTTAAAATGCAAGTATCACAAAAGATCCATTGCCCAAATTGCGGTAGTGCGGCTGAACGTCACTATATTGCTGATAGCCAAATTACAAGAACACAATGCCCTAGCTGTGACTATCTGATGATAACTTGCAGCCGCACTGGTAAAGTTATTGAAGCTTACGCACCTGGTATTTATGCTAGGAAATAGGAAGCAGAGGTGCAGGGGAGAAGATTTTTCCTACTGTCATCTCTCAACCATCAACCGTTAACCGTCAACTATTACCTTTTACTTGTTCTTAATTGTCCACAAGCTGCGTCAGCTTCTAAACCGCGAGAATAACGGACACTAACAGCAGTATTTTGTTGTTGGAGAACGTTAACAAAGGTTTCTATTCTGTCGCGGGTTGGTCTTTTATAATCTACTTCTTGAATGGGATTATAGGGAATTAAGTTGACATGACTTTGAAAACCCCGCAAACGTTTGGATAGTTCTAAAGCGTGTTCTGGTAAATCGTTGACTCCAGCGAGAAGAATGTATTCAAACGTTACTCTCCGTCCAGTTATTTCTACGTATTCTCGACATTCTGCTAGTAAGTCTTCGATGGGGTAGGGTTTGGCGCTGGGAATAAGTTGTTCTCGTAATGCTTGGTTAGGTGCGTGGAGACTCACAGCGAGGGTAATTTGTAATTGGTGTTCGGCAACTTGTAAAATGCGATCGCGGATGCCTACAGTAGATAGTGTAAGCGATCGCGCACCAATTCCCACATCTTGATTAATGGATTTAATTGCTAAAATCACATTTTCCGTATTTAACAACGGTTCACCCATACCCATGAAGACGACATTACTCACCCGTTGTTGAAAATCTTCTTGGACTGTCAGCACTTGGTCAACTATTTCCGCACGGGTAAGATTTCGCTTATAACCACCTTTACCAGTAGCGCAGAAATCACAGGCCATGGGACAACCGACTTGGGTTGAGACACAGACAGTTAAGCGTTTATCGCTGGGAATACCCACTGTTTCGACTATTTCCCCATCAGTCAATTGCAGAAGATATTTGACTGTTCCATCGGGGGCAACAGAACGGTAATGTAGAGAAGAACGGCCAATGGGAATATCTGCAAGTTCTAAACGCCAATTTTTAGGAAGTACAGAAATATCGGCGAGCGATCGCACACCCTTATTATAGATCCAATCATGCAATTGCTTTCCCCTATAACCGGGTTGTCCCTGCTGCTGTACCCAAGCAGTTAACTCCGTCACCGAAGCACCAAGGAGAGGGGGAATATCAGATTTGATGGAGTTAGGTGAATCTATCAAAGATACAAACGGCGTAGCAGACATAGGAAATCACAAATTCATGCTGGATTCCTATTGTACTATTTTTAATACCAAATGGGTAATTAAGAATTTTAACCGAATACGTAAGTATTCAGCTATAGCACCTGTTCATGACCAGATCCCCGACTTCTTTTATTGATTGTGTCCATAAATGATAAATTGCTCATAGAAGTCGGGGATCTTTTTGCCTCACCTGAATTCTTACTGAATACAGTTAACCGTAGGTTGGGTAGAACGAAGTGAAACCCAATATTTTATTCCCCTTCTAAAGTAATGATAGTAACTTCCGGTGGACAAAATAACCGTCCTGGAAAATAAGTTCCCAAACCCCGATTTACATATAATTGATTATTTCCCACCTGGTGTAAACCCTCTGACCATTTCCAGTGTTTTAATATAGCATGAGTTTGGTGTAAAAATGGAAATTTTCGCCGGATTTTCTTCGGGATTTTTTCGATGATTTTGATATAATAAACAATCGCCGGTCTTTTACCAGGAATTACGATTTGTCCTCCATGAGTATGACCAGATAATTGTAAATCTACTCGCCATTTTTGCAGAATTTCGGCTGTATCTGGGTTATGGGATAATACAATCCGAGGTGTGGTAGAATCGAGTTGATTCATAATTAACTCTGGATTAAATTCCCGTGAATAAAAATCCGCTAATCCCACTAGAGGTAATGTTTCTCCTACCGGGTAAGCAATTTGATTCCAAAGTACATTAATTCCCACATTTGTTAAAGCATTGATAATTTCTGATTTGGAACTGGAATAATAAATATCATGATTTCCCAGTACAGCATAAACACCAAAACGACTTTCTAAATTTTTCAGTTCTAGTGCTAGTTGATGAATGGGTCTGGCAATTGTGTTAACATAGTCACCAGTTAAAATCACTAAATCTGGTTTTGCTGTATTACTGACTGCAATTGCTTCTGTTAACATTTTTGTTGATAGTAGATCATTATCATAATGAAAATCAGACATTTGCACTAGCTTTAATCCTGCTAATGATAGAGGTAAATTAGGAATTTTTACTATTAATTTTTCTGTCTTTAAATTTCCAGATAATAACTTGTGCATAATATTTTAATAAAATGTAATTCACGCAAGCAAAACCAAAATTGTATGGATTTGTCCGGGTTGTGCTGTTGCTTAACCCAACCTACAATTCTCAAAATAGAATCCCATTGGTTTATACGTTAACAGAAAATTCTAATCTTAGCTGTATCAAAGCAATAATATATTTTAAAGTTTAGTTAAAGTCAGGACTTACGCAAAATAGAGCGAAAGTAGGGGTAATTCATGAATTACCCCTACGAAATAATCAGGGTTTCAGTTACATCTTGCGTAAGTCCTAAAAGTTTATTTGTCATGCTGCCAAAGTTTAACCTGCTGTCTCAGTTCTTGCATATCTAAATAATCATAAGCAAAGGCTTTTCTTAAAAGTGCATGGAGAATAAATTTATCATATTTATTAATTTCCGGTGTTTCTGCTGCACTCACTAAATGTTCTGGAGAAATTCTTTGTTCACATAAAGAAGCAATTTCTGGATAAACAGATTGAAATTTATCCTTTCCCAATTTTAACGTTAAATAATAGGGATTTACACCACCAATACTCGTAATTTCTAAAGATTCTCGACAAAAAGAATTTAATAATCTTTCTAAAGTTCGATAAGCGACAGTTCCCATCCAAGGGAAAATACAACATTTACCATTTTCTAATAACAGAATATTATTTTGAGCTAATTTTAATTTTTTGACTAATTCCCGAACTTGAGATAATCTTTGTTGAGCATTTTTTTGTAAATAGGGATAATTTGTATCTTCTAATAAAACTTGTCGCATTCTCTGGATGATTTTACTATGAATTATTCCACTCCCACCACGCCAATAAATAGTAGCTTTACCTTCCACTTGCCTAACAAAAATATTTCTTTTTTTAAAATCAACTTCTACGACTTCCCAACTTTTACCAGCTAAAGCAAATTGATTACCCACCGCAGGGGGAATAACAATACTCCCAATTTCTGTTCCTCCTTGTTTGACTGTATATTCTTGACTTTCGGCAAAAACAGCATAAAACTGAAATTTATTGACTATTTTTTCCCCTGCTAAACCGATAATTAATTTACCTTGTTCAGTTTTATGAAGATGATTAATATCAATTAAATATCGTAGTAATAATAAATAATCATCTTTAGAAAAATTAGTAAATGGGGCAAGATTTAAAACTTGTTTTGCAAGTGCAGCAGGTGAAAGTTCTCCTGTTGCTGCTAAAATACTCATGGTTTGATGATATAATAAACTTAAAGGATATTTAATTGGCTTGATGGGTTCTAGCCAACGTGCTTCTAAATAAAGTTGAATAATGGCAATAGATTGTAAAAGTTGCCAAGGAATTTGTTCTGGTAAAGAAGATTCTGATAATGGTTTTTCTTCTCCACAAATAAACCGCATATCGGCAAATTCACCTCTTCTCCCACTGCGTCCTAATCTTTGTAAAAAACTGGCAACAGATAAAGGTGATTCTAATTGAATAACTCTTTCTAATTCACCAATATCTATTCCTAATTCTAAAGTTAAAGTTGCCGCAGTGACAGCAGGTGTTTGGGGTTCACGCATAGCGTTTTCTGCTGCTTGTCGTAAACTGGCAGATATACTCCCATGATGAACATGATAGATATCTGGAAATCCTTCTATTTTGGCTATTTCACGCAAGGAAGAAATGATAGATTCTGTTTGAGTTCTGTTATTAGCAAATATGAGACATTTGCGAGATTTAGTCAGATTAAAAATATATTGATCATATTCTGATGTTTGAGATTCACTATCAAGATAAAAATGTTCTACAGCTAATTTTATTTGGCGTTTTCCTGATTCTACTTTGGGAGTGATTACAGGTTTATCTGTTCCTGCACTTAACCAAGTTTCAGCCATGGAATAATCGCCAAGAGTTGCTGATAAACCAATGCGTCGGGGTGGGGTGGGGATGATTTTTTCTAATCTTTGTAATTGACAAATAATTTGATCACCCCGTTCTGAACCCATAAAAGCATGAATTTCATCAATGATGATAAATCGCAAATCTCCAAATAAGTGGGTTAATTCTTGATGTTTATTAATTAATAAACTTTCTAAAGATTCTGGGGTGATTTGTAGAATCCCTTGGGGATTTTTTAAAAGTTTATTTTTACGACTTTGGTTAATATCTCCATGCCAAGAATATACAGGAATATCTGCCGTTTTTAATAAATCATTTAGTCGGCTAAATTGGTCATTAATTAGGGCTTTAATAGGACTAATATATAAAACACCAATAGTATTTGCTGGTTTTTGGTGCAGTAAAGTTAAAACAGGTAAAAAAGCCGCTTCTGTTTTTCCCGCAGCCGTAGCAGCAGTTATAAGTAAATGTGAATTGCTGTTAAATATCACTTCACAGGCAGCAATTTGTACAGGTCTTAATTCCGTCCAATTATGAAGATAAATATATTCTTGAATAAAAGGGGCAAGTTGAGAAAATATATTTTTATTGTGCATAATTAATACTAACTTCTCTCAGATCCCCGACTTCTTGAAGAAGTCGGGGATCTATAAAAACTATTTGGAAACTAATCTATATTGTAATTTTGCCACCATTTCCGCACGGGCAGAAACTCCTAATTTGCGAAACATTCTTTTTAAAGCTTGCTTGACAGAATTTTGAGTAATCCATAATTTAACTGCAATTTCCCCATTAGTTAAACCCTGGGCTACTAATTCGGCAATTTCTAATTCCCTGGCTGTGAGAGGACAACTATTCATAGATGAAAAGGTTTTTGGTTTTACTCTCAAAGTGGCAATTTTTGCCGATAAATGTAAACAAACAGCACTTAAATCAGCCAAATCATTACCATTAAAAGGGCGACTTCCGGGGTCACGGGCAAAGTTTAAAGTTCCTATTAATTTACCATCACAAACTATTGGCCCAGTCATTACGTGTTCGTGACGGGTGCAGTAGTTTTTCCAGTCTTCTGGTGATAAAATTAACTGTTCATGGGTGGGGGCGTGACGTTCGATAACATAGCGCCCCAGGGGGTTTGCTTGTAAGCAAACAGCAGGAATTTCGGGAGTTTCAATTTGAGTATTTAGTTCTTCATCTAGGAGATCAATACCCCAATGTTGTACTGCAAAATGGTCGCCAATGGTATCCATGAGGGCTAGTTTTAATTCTTGCTCATTTTGGACATTAGCGATCGCTTGAAAAATGGCGTGGAGACTTTTAGCCATAAGTGTACCCATTTGGGGACTATGCCAACCTCGATAATTAGTTCTATCCTAATATCATCAACGATAAAACGCTATTTTTACTTGTAATCAGGGGCCAAACACGATGACAGTTACTCAAATTTCTGCCCAAGAACTTTTCCAGGCAGCTTATGAAAACCGTTACACCTGGGATGGAAATTTTCCTGGTTATACCGCAGATATTACCTATAAGTATGATGACCAGGTGATTAAAGGTCAAGTTCGGATTGATGCCAGTTTAAAGGCAGAAGTTCTGAATGTTGAAGACGAAGCAGCTAAAAAAGCCATTCATGGACAAGCTTGGGAAATTGCCGTTCACCGTATCCGTCGGTCTTTTGACCAAACTCACGGCGCAAATTCTTTTAGATATGGTAGCACTGACGCAAATGGCGCAGTCGAAATTTTTGTTGGTGGTAAGTCAGAAGGAGATAAATACAAAGTGCGTAACAACGAAGTTTGCCATGTTCACCGTTTAATTCACGGTACTTTTGTGACTATTGACACCTTCAGCAGTCACGACACAGGAGAAGGATATCTTTCTCACACTTATAATTCTGTCTATCATGACCCCGAAACTGGCGCACAAAAAGGTGGTAAAAGCGATTTTACCGATGAATATGAAAAAGTAGGTAATTACTACATTCTCAACCGTCGGGAAATTCGCACGGAGACAGCCGGAAATCTAGCTATTCAAGAGTTTATTTTTTCTAACATTGAATTGTTAGGCTAGATATTTGACTGTTGCAGAAATTACAAGTAAAAGATACCCGATTTCTTGAAGAAGTCGGGGATCTGACTTTTTTAATATTCAAAAATTAAAACCGTAAAATTTTATTCCTTTTTAAGCACAAAAATCGCGTAAATATACAGATTCTAAATTCCGTAAATCTTATTTTATAAACCCTCTATCTTAAACAGACTTGTCACTAAAGTAGCAAATTATATTTGTCATTAATGAAAAGTTACTAAAAAAGCCTTGCCTAGTTAGAGATAATATGCAATACTTCTGAAATCAATTTTCAAACGACACTTTTTAAACTGGCACAATGTTAGAGACAATAATGCCATACTTCTGAGATCAATTTTAAAACACTTCTGATCAGCTGGGTTATCCATACTGATAGCCCGATCATCTTATCAGCAATTTTGTATCCCTATTAATAACGGCTACATGAGTATTAGTTAACTACTAATAGGTAAGTGTCTACTACAAGTTAAAAAAATAGCATGCAAGAAAAATCTGATTTATTATCTGAACTATGTGATTTTCTCTATCCCCGCAGTTCATATTATGGTCAATTTAAACCAGAATATCTGGTTTTTAATGCTAATCTCCAAGAATTTGCTCAACGAGTAACCTATATTTGTAACTTGCAAACAGGTGGTAAAATACCTCCAGAGGAAGCTTATAAACAAATTCAAAGTTTGTGGAAGCAATTAAAACGCACGAAAAAACAATTAGAAATTGAATAAAAATTTTGGCGTTGCTGAAACTAGGTATGAATTTAGGTGTAGAGACGTTCTATGGAACGTCTCTACAGGGGTTTTAAAATTATCAAAAATCATTTTTATACCTCAAATCAGCAACGCCAATTTAGCTAATATTTATTTAGGAATTGCGGAAGGTGCTTTTGCAGCAGCGAAAAACTATACTTGCAGTTATAAAAAACCTTGGTTAACATCAGAGGTAGAAAGTGTTACTCAAGATCCTTTTATAAAGAAAATGCCGAAAACCCTTGAAGATGCGACTGACTCAGGAAGCCACACCTGGGCTTCAGACACAGCAATTCTCATTTTGAAACGAGTTTGCGCCATTTCAGCAATCCCCGGATTTGTTAAGAACTTAAAATGAGAATTGCTGCATAACAACGGGGAAATTGTATTTCTTTTTCTTCCCAATTACCAATTACCAATTACCAATTACCAATTACCAAAGTAATGTGTCAACTTCTAGGAATGAACTGCAACGTACCGACAGACATTTGCTTTTCCTTTGAAGGATTTTCTGCACGGGGGGGAAAAACAGATGAACATAGTGATGGTTGGGGAATTGCTTTTTTTGAAGGGAAAGGATGTCGAATTTTTTTAGATGCGGAAGCTTCTACAGCGTCACCAATTGCTGATTTTATTCGTCGCTATCCCATTCATTCTACCCATGTAATCGCCCATATTCGCAAAGCGACTCAGGGGAAAATAGCCTTAGAAAACTGTCATCCTTTTCGTAGAGAATTGTGGGGTAGATATTGGGTATTTGCCCATAATGGTAATTTACCAGATTTTAATCCCGAAAATCATAGTGTTTTTCAACCAGTGGGAACTACAGACAGCGAAAAAGCATTTTGTTTAATTCTCAATACTTTGCGATCGCATTTTCCCCAAGGACAACCACCCTTAAAAGAACTTTACCAAACCTTAGAAACTATCACCCAAGAAATAGCTACTTTTGGATCGTTCAATTATATATTATCCGATGGTGAACACTTTTTTACCTATTGTTCCACTAAGCTTTGCTATATTATTAGACAAGCACCTTTTGCAGCAGCGCATTTAATTGATGAGGAAATGACTGTAGATTTTAGTGAACTGACGACACCAAGCGATCGCGTTGCTATCATTGTCACTGTACCCCTGACTGATAATGAAGTTTGGACACAAATTCAACCTGGAGAACTCTTAGTATTTCAGGATGGTTTACCCCTAAAAATTAGATGATTTTTACTGTCTAACCTATCAATATGACCAAGCTAAATTATGGAGATATTCATTTACAAAATCAGGGTTTAAATATTTATTTAATATTCCTAAAACTCGACTTTTTTCGACAGGTTTAAGCTGTTGTGCATTTAATTTGTATAATTCTTGCGGGCAAGATGCCCGCACTACAAGAAATAACAATATTAGGATTATTGGATCTAGCTGCGTAACAGCTTATTAATTTTGATCAAAAGCGAATATAATTTACAGCATCATAGACATAGGAGTAAAAATTATCCTAGGGACAATTCATGAATTGTCCCTACAAAGATTTGGTGGTTATGCACATTTAATTACCACCAGATGTCTAATATATAATTCTGTATTCACAAAAAATAGGGGTATTCCAGATTAACACCCCACCAAAATTAATTACAACACCTTACACTGCCCATAATGCCTTAATAAATGATCACATAAAACCAAAGCCACCATAGCATCAACCATTGGTACAGCGCGGGGTAAAACACAAGGATCATGTCTTCCCTTTCCCGCTAAAACAGTTTCTTCACCTTCCTTAGTTACGGTTTTTTGTTCCTTTCTAATAGTTGCAGTTGGTTTGAAAGCAACTCTGATAATGATATTTTCACCGTTGGAAATTCCTCCTTGAATACCTCCAGAACGGTTGGTTACTGTGCGAATTTCCCCATTTTCATCTATATAAAATTCGTCGTTGTGTTCAAAACCTGTTAACAAAGTTCCGTCAAAACCTGAACCAATTTCAAAACCTTTACTTGCAGGTAGTGACATGACTGCTTTTGCTAAATCTGCTTCTAATTTATCAAAAACTGGTTCGCCTAAACCCTTGGGAACATTCCGCACCACACATTCAACCACACCACCGATAGAATTACCATCTCTACCAGTTTTTTCAATTAATGAAATCATGGTATTAGCAATTTCGCCATCTGGACAACGGACAATATTACTTTCTACATCTGCTAAAGTTACAGTATTGGTATTAACAACGCCTTCTAAATCTTTGATGCGCTTCACATAAGCGATAACTTCCACATTTGCAACTTGATGAAGAATCTTTTTAGCGATCGCACCTGCTGCTACTCTTCCTATTGTCTCACGTGCCGATGATCTTCCTCCTCCTTGCCAATTTCTAAACCCATATTTTGCATCATAGGTAGCATCTGCATGGGAAGGGCGATATTTTTGCGCCATCTCATCATAATCTTCGGGACGAGTATTTTTATTTCTGACTAGGATAGCGATGGGTGTTCCCAGAGTTTTACCCTCAAACACCCCTGATAATATCTCACAGGTGTCCGCTTCTTTGCGGGGTGTGGTGATTTTACTTTGTCCTGGCCGTCTTCTGTCTAGCTCAAATTGAATTTCCTCGGCAGAAATTTCCAGTTGTGGGGGACAACCATCAATTATAACGCCCACACCGCCGCCGTGAGATTCGCCAAATGTCGTAATACGGAAAAGATGACCAAAAGTGCTGCCCATGATGTTGAGGAAATACAGACCGAAATATGTATTTTACATGGAGTTGGGCATTTTTTACCCTCTGCTACATCCAGATCCCCGACTTCTAAGACCAATTTATCATTTTTTGACAGGATTAAAATAAGAAGTCGGGGATCTTATCCAAAATTATTTAAAGTTACCAATTTCTACAATAATTTATGGTTAATTTACTCACACCAGCACAACCTCAACCGTATCTTCTGGAACAGGTTCACCCCTATCTTGTAAAACTTCAATATATAGAGATATTGCTTCTTCAATATTAGCTAAAGCTTCCTCACGGGTTTTACCCTGACTAATACAACCGGGTAAACTGGGTACTTCGACAACAAAATATCCATCTTCACCATGAGATAACAGCACTTTACGTTGAGATTTCATTGTTACCATAGTTCAAATAGTTTCTTGATGGAATAACCGATATAATTATATATATTTTATTCAGGTAAAGCATCTAAATCTATTGATTTAGCTTGCCAAGCAGCACCCTCTATTTTTTTCAAAAATTCTTCTATCAAATCATGTTCATCAATAGAAAATGTTGATGATTCTGAAAATTCCTTAATTTCTGTTATAGTTTCAGAACCCTGTTTTATATTTAAGAAATAACCTTGTACTGGAATGTTATACCAAATACCAAAGGTTACTACAAAATCACCACTACTTGCTTTTGCTTCTCGACTAAATGAATTATACAGATCATCTTCAGAAAGAGAACATTCAATATACCAAGTTCTTCTAATTACACCATTATGTATTTTATCAAGGGACTTTCTAATATATCCTAAACGAGATCCTTCTGTAACTGTAATATTCATCATTTTTTCTTCTTGCATATTTTCCCCTTTTCCATTATTTTGCAATCTAAAAATACGCTGTTTTGCTTCGTTCAAAATCTCTTGATTATTTATATCAGTCTGTTTTGAACATTCTAACTCTAAGCTTTCAATCAAATAACCATAAACCTCTAAACCCTTTTCATAATTTTCCGGTTGATTCAATAAATCATCACAAGCTTTTAAAGTATCAAAAGCAAATTGATAATTTCCCTGTTCACAATGACGATAAAAAGCATCAATATAATCTGTTAAATCATCTTCCCAATCCCAATTTTCCAGCCAATCACCTTCTATATCATCAACATAAAGATGAATATAATCAGCACCATAATTTTGTTTATCTAGTTGCAACTGTTGGGATGCTTCCAGATACTTCCAATCTATCTCAGAACTGGACTGATTATAAATCTTGACATCATTAGTCATAATACTATCCAGGGAAGGGTATAAAAGCAATAAAATTAGTCGGGTGATCGCTACTCTCTTTTAGCATAACATCTGCTAACTTGAGTAGATTTTTTGGACTGTTCACTTGAGCATCATGAGCAACTAATAAAGCCCTTTTAACACCCCAACATGATATAGTGTTATTCCATTTCTGCTGCTTATTCAGAAAATCTGGGTTAAGTTGTCCATCCCGCAGGTTAGAAATACCTGTAAGCTGAATAAACACAGGCTCAAGTGTACTAGGAACATGACTAACAAGTAAATCTGTAGCCATAGATAAATCTAGAATGTAACGGTTGGAAGCACTTCCATCAGTTCTAGAGTTGATAGTCTTAGTTAAATTAAAAATTAAATCTTCATCATTACCAGTATACTCTTCTTGTATCAGTTTTTCAATCCAATAAGAAAATTTGGGATCTTCTTGACTCAACCACTTAGGCAAGATTACCGTATACCAATAATACTCAGTTACAGATATATTCTTTTGCTGGCAAGATTTTTCTATTTCTGTTGGTGATAACTTTAAAAGTGGTTGGATTGTATATAGATAAGTTTCAATGTCATAATAAAATTCATTCAGAAAGTCTATTAAAAACCGTTTTTTATCAAGAAGTTCATTTTTATATTTAGCTAGTGTAGCTAGAATTTCTTTAATCCTAACTGCCAATTTAGTTTCTCCTCTAAACAGAGATTCACGTTTTAAAGGTTGTAGTCTAAGCTTAATCTCATTTGCTTGTAATCTAGTCCTATATGCCGACAAGTTAAATCTCCATTAGGGGTTATTTTATTAATTTTATGCGATTTTACACCTCAATTATATCGAAAAGAGGTATTCCAGATAAACACCCCATGAAAATTATTGAAAATTCCACCTTGCTAGAACTAACCCGTAAATAATGTAACTCTTTATACTATGATGCCTAGCCTTCCTGAAATTCTTAAAAATCCCATCCTGTAAATCCTCAAATCCTGGATATCCTGATTCTGACAAAAAATATCTAGGACTTACGCAAGATGTAACTGCAACCCTGATTATTTCATAGGGGTAATTCATGTAGCTTGCTTCCCGAAGGGTATTACCCCTACTTTCGTTCTATTTTGCGTAAGTCCTGTAATTATATCATTTTATTTGTCTGAATCAGGAGGGGTAATTCATGTAGCTTGCTTCCCGAAGGGTATTACCCCTATTGACTTCCCGTAGCGTGTCCTAAGTGACAAATAACCTCCTCAAAATCATCAAACACAACATCAAAAAACTACAAATATAGCAGTAGTCACCGAGTCAGAAGTCACCGAGTCAGAAGTAAAACCCTCTTTTAGTAAGAGTTTCATGATTAA
>NZ_PGEM01000109.1 GCF_002934005.1 Cuspidothrix issatschenkoi CHARLIE-1
AGAGCATATCATAAGAATTATGAAAAAGTAATACTTACGATTTGTGGATTGGTTAGATTACGAATTGATTCTCTAGTTTTACCGAACTCATGATATGTTTTAAAAGTATGCAGATTATGAAATAACCATCAGCATTTTTTACGGGCTATACTAACACTAACTATCTCTAGCCCTCATGATTACATCAAGTCTGGCTGACATGAGAACATCCTCAAAGCCAGACACAGACTACTTTTTAAATTTTCGGACAGTTCTAATAAATAGTAAAATCCTCGCCAGGATATGGTTACATCAACACAACCAACAACTCAAACCTTATACGACCAAGATTATTACCTGTGGCTGAAAACAACTATTAATCAAATTCGCACAGGACAATTTTCTGCTGTTGATTTAGAGAACTTATTAGAAGAATTAGAAACTCTAGGAAGAAGTCAAAAACGCACAATTCAAAACTTATTAATTAATCTCTTTGAACATCTACTAAAGCTAAAATATTGGGATCAAGAAAGAGAACAAAGTCAAGGACATTGGAAAGGTCAAATTAGGACATTTCGCAGAGAAATCAAAGATGAACTTACAGATAGTCCTAGTTTAAAACCTTACATTTTAGAAATATTTGATGAATGTTATCGAGAAGCTAGAAAATTAGTCCGTGATAGATCACAACTTCCCATTGACACATTCCCTCTTATCCCCATTGGTTCTTTAGAACAAATATTAGATGAAAACTGGTTTCAGTGAAGATGATTAAGATGAGCGAGTTTTCAAAGATTCTCTAATTTCCTCCCCTGGCAATTACAAATTACTGGGGATGGTTTTAAATTTATCCTTTGCACCTAGAGAATAATCTTCTAATTTAAAATCAGCAAAAGGTTTTTTCTCTAATCTATCTCGTAAAGCTTCATCTAATATTACACCTGCATCTTGCTGTTTTACGCCAATGATAATAATACTGCGTTGATAAGCTGTAGAATCTTGACTTGCTTGGCAATCTTTTCTTTGAAATTGTCCTAAATTTAATAAACGGTATCCTTTAACGCTGTTTGTGTTACTAAATATCCGTTTTCCTAATAGTTGGATTTGTTTAGAACGTTCTAAAGCGCGATTTTGTTCAGCAGCAATATTACCTTCACAAGATGCTGTACCTACAGAAATAATCTCGTTAGGATTTTCCATAATTCTCTGGATACCTTCTGATTCTAAATTAGATTTTAAGGCATCCAGGTTAATAATTTGATCATTATATTTAACTTGGTATGTGCTACCTAATTGCCATTTATATTCCACTGATAAAACGGCAATACTAAATTCTGCCACTCTACCCTGACTATCTTTACCTTCTTCATAGGGAAAATAATCAATGTCACCTTTTTTGACTGGTACTTGTCCATAGTCGGGAGGTAAGGCAGTAAATCTATTATTTTTAAATCCTAATGCTATCCACCATAATATTAATAAAGAAACAATTAAAGCTGCAAACCAGGCTAATAAGGGTAATTTCTCTGGCTGCTGTTGGGGAGTAATAATACTACTATTAGTAGTTGTGGGACTGACTATTGCTGTTTTATCACCGCCACCAATATTTACGGCTATAGGACTATTTCCTGTAAGTTGATATTCAATTTCTGCTAATTTTTTGTAAATTTCTTCAGTATTGCGAGGACGTTTATTTACTTCTGTGGACATTAACCAATCAATAAAGTCTAATAATAATTGTGAAACGTGATCGGCATGATGTCGCCATTGTAAAATATCCAGATGGGGATCATATAATTGTCCAGGTTGATATCCCGTTAATAAAAATACAAATGTCCGTCCTAAAGCAAAGAAATCTGATTGGGGTATGGCTTGTCCTTGCATTTGTTCTGGTGGACTATAACCCGATGATGAAATTGCTGTCATACCGCCACCATTTACTAGATAGGTACGGGTAATTTCTCTAGCTGTGCCAAAGTCAATTAATACTAATTGTCCATCGGGACGAATCATAATATTTGATGGTTTAATATCTCGATGGAGATAATTTTGGCTATGAACTAAAGTTAATATTTCTAATAATTGTTTTAACCAGACTATGGCTTGATCTTCAGAAATGGGGCGGTTTTGTTGTTGCTTTAACCACTGTTCTAAATTGGGTCCATCAATCTTTTCCATCACCATACAATGTAATGGGATGTTATTTCTGGTTTGATAGGGAAAATAACCTTCGGCGATGGGAATACCGGGATGATTTAATTGTTCTAGAACATTTACTTCTTGTTGAAATAAAGAGATGGCTTTGCTATCATTAGCTAATTGTTCTTTCAGAACTTTGAGAATTTTTGGTCTGTCTTGTTCATAGGCTTCATAGACTTTGCTAAATCCAGTTTTGTCACTTAATAAACGTAAAACTCGATAACGTCCAATTAATTCTAATTGAGAACCACAACTTTGACAAAAGCGGTTTTCGTCGTTATCTGGGTGGTTAGGTTGGGGACAAACTGGATTAATACAAAGACTCATAATAGGGAATAGAAAGGGTAAAGGGTAAGAGGTGAATATTTATGTTTAATGTTGTTTTGTAGCAATTAGCAATTTAAGATTATCTCATGTTTGTGTTGCTAAGAATGCGGCGACTGTTTGGTTAAATTCTTTGGGGTTAGTTAAAAATGGCCAATGATTTCCGGGGACTTGACGAATGAGCAAATTATTGAGATTGGTTTTATAGGGTTGAATTTGCCAATTTTGGCGGTTTACACCTTTTTCTGGTTGTATAAGGAGGGCGGGTGTATCAACTGGATGGATAAAACCTGGAACATCCAGCACTTGATCAAAAATGCCATCACGGGCGGCAATGGTAAATTTGCTACCCCATGTCCCATCGGCTTTTTGTTCTATTCCAGCCTGAAAAACTTGCTGTTGTAAGGAACTCCAATTTGCATATTGGCTGAGTTGTTTAATTTTTTGTTCCGCTTCTTCGTAACTAGCAAAGGGTCCCATGGTTTTGAGGAAAGGGAGAACACTATACAACAAGGGAAATGTGATTTTGAAGAACCTAGGCATTTTCCAGACGAAAATGGGATCTACCAGTGTGATACTTTTTAATCGGGCTGGGTTAGTTCTAGACCAAATAGCGGCGAGTTTTCCTGTCCAGGAGTGACTAACGATATGAGCCGCAGACCATTCCAGTTTATCCATTAACGCTTCCAAATCAGCGATCGCACTTTCAAAACTATAATCCTGGGTTGGCTTACTACTCTCCCCATGACCGCGCATATCTGGTGCAACTATATGGTAATCTGCGGCTAAATCATCCCCTAAACTGCTCCAAACTAAGGCATTATCAGCCATACCATGTAACAGAAGTAATGGTTCATTACCCTGTTTCCATTCTAAATAAGAAAGCTGAATATCACGGGTTGATAGAGTTTGACGTACAGGCATAATTTGATAAATTTTCTCCAGAACAGGTGACTGGCAAGTTTAGCAGAAAACCTTGATTGTTGGGTGTTAATTTTGCCAGTATTCAGCTTTTGAGGATAATACCAAAAATCACTTCTTGATCATCTACTGATTGATCAAATATGCTGACTCCTGACTTCTGACTCGGTGCATTCTTACGTAATTTTTAATTTTGATGATTGTACTCATGTACACGAAATAATAGAGGTAATAAATGCCAAGATCAATAGTAGGACTACTCTAGGATATTATAAAATTACTATGCCAGAAATATACCAATCCATAGCCCAACACTATCACGACCGAACTAAATACGATCCCCAAACCCTGGCGGCTAAAAGTCATAATTTAAACTGGGCTAAACAGCCAGTACCGTTCAAAGAATATAAAATAGGCTCTGATATTGACCTTAAACCCTATCTGCAAGAAACAGCAACAGCTTTTACCGATAACTCAGACGCGCAGTGGTGGTACAGACTTTCTCAAATATTATTTCACAGTTATGGACTCACAGCGAAAATGCCTACTATGGGTAGTGCTGTATACCTGCGTTCTGCCCCCAGTGCGGGAGGACTGTATCCGGCTGAAGTATATTTAGTTTCTCGCGGTACACCATTATTAGCCCCTGGACTTTATAACTATCAATGTCGCACTCATTCTTTAATACACTTTTGGGAAAGTGATGTTTGGCAATCTTTACAAAACGGTTGTTTTTGGCATCCTTCCCTAGAAAGTACCCAATTAGCTATTATTACTACTGCGGTTTTTTATCGTTCTGCTTGGCGTTATGAAGATAGGGCTTATCGGCGAATTTTACTTGATACTGGCCATCTTTTAAGTAATATTGAGTTAGGTTGTAATATTGCAGATTATCGCGCTCATTTAATCGGTGGTTTTGCAGATGAAGCTGTTAATGATTTAATTTACATTGATCCAGAACAGGAAGGAACAACTGCTGTTTTAGCCTTAGCTGATTTATTAGATATTCGTCAAAACCTACCTTCAGGACGTACAGTTTTACCTTCTAGCACTGAAACTGATTATCCATCTATTCCTGATGGTGAACTCCTTAAATATTTTCATTTACATACCCAAATTCCAGAGAGTACAAGTGGCAAATTAAATTTACCAACTGTACAACCACAAAAGTCTTTAGAAGACAAATATAATTTCCCTTTTTGTGAAAAAGTTTCGACTCGTACCACACCTATTTATTGGGGGAACAATTTAACAGAATTATCGAACACTATCTATAAACGCCGTTCCACTCGTGCTTATAGTGGTGATGAATTAAGTTTTGATGAACTCAAAGCTTTATTAGATTTTACTTATCAACCACAAAACTACATTGATCAAAATTTAGACCACCATCCAGATCATTTCGACTTGAATTTAATAGAAACATTTATTGTTGTTTCTGGAGTTCAAGGACTAGATACAGGCTGTTATTATTATGCACCAAAAGCCCAAGAATTACGGCAAATTCGCTTTAAAAATTTCCGTCGAGAGTTACATTTCCTCTGTTTAAATCAGGATTTAGGTAGGGATGCAGGGGCAGTATTATTTCATACTGCTGATTTAAAAAGTGCGATCGCTCAATATGGTGATAGAGTCTACCGTTATTTACATCTAGATGCCGGCATTTTAGGACAAAGACTCAATTTAGCTGCCATTCGTCTCAATTTAGGTGTTAGTGGCATCGCTGGCTTCTTTGATGATCAAGTAAACAATGTCTTGGGTATTCCCATTGACGAAGCAGTTATTTATATTACTACCCTAGGAAAGCCTAGATAGGGTTTGGTGAATAATTGAGGACCGTGGAAAGTTAACGGTTCCCTGTTCCCTGGTCAATTATCTTGACGGACTACACCACCAACAACAGATTTAACTCTGCCATCAGAAAATGGATCTGTGCCACCTAGCCAGTTAAAATCACTAATACGAATACTAAAAGCACCTAGTTCTAAGATCGGATTATAACGCAACGTAATCCCATAGGTGCGACGGCTATACTCAAATATATAGTCGGTGCTGATTGCTTTGCCTGTATCCAGATTAATAGATGTTTGCAAACTTAATCGGAATGGCCCATAAATTTGTTGAGAAATTCCTGCACTCAATACTTTATTATCCACTGAACGGTCAAAGAAAAAGGGAGATAAACCGCTATTAAATCCTTGGGAGTAGCTGACGTTGAAGGCGGTATAATCCAAGTAAGGGCGGGAAAAATGGCCGACTTGTCCGACTAAACCGATAGTAGCAATCAAAGTGCTTTGGTTATCACCGCTACTATAATAACTAGTAGTTCCAGTTACTCCAGCGATCGCTTGCAAATAGGGTACAACCACATTAGGCGTATATTTTAACCCCTCATTGGCTGTACTAGCTAATGGTTTTCCCTTCCACAAATTGATACCACTACTTAAAGCCACACTTCCTTGTAAGCGACCTAGAGAAATACGATCATTTTTTCGCACTAGGGAAAGTAAATCTTGGCGGTCTGTATTTGCATCTATATATTGAGCGCCGGCTTGATAACTGAGATTGATACCGCTTGTACCTAACGGAATAATAGGAGAAGTGATAATACCGCCAATACTACTTTGTACCGTTTGATACCCCAGACTTCCATTGTACAAGAGATCGCGGTAACTAGATTCTAAACTCACAGTATAAGGATTAATATTACCTAAAGCATGACGTAAACGCAAACTCCCCTGCAAATTATTTTCCAAATCATTAAAATCAAAACTTGTCAACTCACCCCTTCCTTCCACAACAGTTTTTGCACCCAAACTAGCATTGAGTTTAGTATTTACACCAAATAAACTGGCGAAATTTTTTCCCTTTTCTGTCGCCCTTTGCAGATAAAATTGAGGTGTGACAATCCAGCGTGTTTGATTATTACTAATAGCCTCAAAACTTCGTTCTACAAACACACCACCCCGTCGATCCTTATCAAAACCAAAAGAAACAACAGTCGGATTTATTTTTTTTTGTCGTCTATCTATTTTGCGATTATTGATAGGAATAGGGATCTGAACATTCTGATCAAAAACCAACCGTTGACCCTGGGTAACAATTCTATCTATCAACGGTGCCTCTCGCGTCACCGTCACCTTATCAGCCCTAATTTCTAATTCTGGGGGTGAAAAAGGATCATTAGTAATTCTTGCATCTTGGGCTTCAAAACCTCGCGGATAAAATTCAATTCGTTGGGCTTCAAATCGTAACCGCTTCACTTCACCACCAAATGTTGGTGAACTCACATTTTTCGCCCCAGATTGACCACTGACACCTGATTGTATTTCTCCTGGACTATTAACATCAGTAATCGGCTGATTAGCCCGTACTCGACTACTCAAAGGACTACCAAGTACACCACCTGCGGTCACATCCGTAGGTAGAGTGGAGGAAAAAGCAAAATCTGTTCCTGTGGTGGGGAGATATAACTCACCTTTACCATTTTCTAAATCCCCACTATCTTGAATAAAATTATAAGTAAAACGTTCTCCTGAGAGGATTTGATTACCTCTAGTTAAAACAACATTCCCCTCACCCACCGCCATCAAATTATCCAAACTGATTTGTAGACTATCGGCATTAATAACCGCCTCATCAAATCTGACCACTACCTTACCTTCAGCAGTGACAATGCGACTTCGTTCATCGTAATCTTGGCGATCAGCAGTTACTTCTAAAACTCGGACAGGTGCAACTATAGTCTTTTCTATTGTCGGGGTCGGTGATACAGGGGTAAATTCTATTTTAGTTGGCGGTTTATTTTCAGGATTACGCAGTTTAAACTCAATAATATTTTGAATAGGTACAATGGGAGATTTCTTTTTCCCCACAGATAGATAAAGTTTGCCACCAGACTCCTGTAAGTTCACACCACCTCCTACCACTGAAGAGGTTGATACTTCTGGTAAAACTGGCTTTTTGTCTGTAGTATGATTTAATTCACCATCAGATTCAGTTTTCTGTGGTGAAAATTCTCGCCGTAAATTTTCTAGCGTAGATAATGGGGAAAAAGTCTTCTCCTCCAAATTTTTAATTTGATCGCTATTATTCAGGAAGGGGCTGAATTGCTTTCTGAATAAAAACCTCCTGCCTTCTGCCTTCTGCCTTCTGCCTCCCTCATTCTCTACTATCAGTTTTTGCCGATCAGTTTTAATCTTAACCACATCCTTCTCAGCCAGATGATAGACATGGTGAGAATATTCAGGATTAGCAGGTGGCTGAGGGGGTAATACTGGGTAAAACATATTTTCAAGCAATCATGCTAACCAAATAAAGAAAAATAGCCAGAAGGTGGAACTACATATTATCCTCTACCTTCTGAGCCGTTGTGGGTAGATTTGTGATCTGTGTTTTATTCTAGATCCCGACGACCAGGGTTACGGGCTGGGTCATTGGACAAAAATCCGAATACAAAAATACTGACAAAGAACGCTACAACTATATAAACAGCGATTTTTAAAGTCACCATAGAACTAACTCCCAGGGGTTTGACAATAGTAAGGTAAAGATGTACTTTCTGCAATGCAGAATATATATCTAACCTATCTTACCTGGATCTTGTACCTTTTGCGAAATCAGCGGACTATGCTACTTCAGCCCAATCAACGCATTAAGTTAGACGACTCAGATGATCAATTATTCTATAGTTATCCTCGCCTTGTTACTCATGTAGATGCAGAATTTATTCAACAACTAACAGATTTATATCGTCAGCGACTTAAACCGAATACACGGATTCTTGATCTGATGAGTAGTTGGGTATCCCATTTACCTACAGATGTGGATTTTGCCCACGTGGAAGGCCATGGACTTAATGCCGAAGAACTAGCCCGAAATCCCCAATTAAATCATTATTTTGTCCAAAATATTAACACCCATCTCCAATTACCTTTCCCAGATCAAGACTTTGATGCTGTGATTAACTGTGTTTCTGTACAGTATATCCAGTATCCAGAGGCCATCTTTTCGGAAATACATCGTATTCTTAAACCTGGTGGCATAGCAATTATCAGTTTTTCTAACCGGATGTTTTTTCAAAAGGCCATTCAAGCCTGGCGAGATGGTTCAGAAGCTTTGAGAGTAGAATTAGTCAAAAACTATTTTGTCTCTATACCAGGATTTACAACCCCAGAAGTGATTTTTCAAAAGTCAATCGCACCAAATTTATTACAATGGTTGGGAGTACCGGTCCGAGATCCCTTGTATGCTGTCATCGCCCATCGTTTACCATAGTTGATTAGACATCTGGTGGTAATTAAATGTGCATAACCACCAAAACCTTGCAGGGACAATTCATGAATTGTCCCTATGATAATTTTCTATTGGTGAACGGTTGACTGCCGCCTCTTGCCCCTTGCCCGTCACCTTCTCCCACCAAATAGTTATTTAAAAGTAAATTTTCTAGGTTGTAATTAAAACTAGAGTGATAATTGCCTCACACGCTCAAGTATCAAGGAGAAACCAAAAATGCTTATCAATCGTGGGCAAAGAGTTTTAACGGCTGTACTCCTATCAATTATACTACTGACAACGGCTTGTTCTTCGGCAAAGCCACCCAGTCGTTTTGATCAGGTACAAAAGGAAAGTACCCAGAAAAAAAGTGGCCAAGCTGTCGTTAAAAATGCTACTCAAGGCAGTAAATTAAACGATTTCTTCCCTAAAGGTGGAAATGGTTATGATCGGGTATTTACCCAGGAGAAAAAAGGCTTTTCTGGTGCTAACTTGAAAAAAGACGGCAAAGTATTAGCTGAATTAGCTATTTCTGATACTAGTAGCACCCCAGGAACAGCATCTAAGTTTGCCAATAGCACTAAGAAAATCGGCGGTTATCCCGCAGTGGAAATGGGTAAAACCCAAACTTCGGTGTTGGTGAATAAGTACCAAGTCAAAGTTATTTCTAAAAGCCCAACTTTTACAGCCAGCGATCGCGCCGCATGGATAGAGAAATTTAATCTTAGTGGTTTAGCAAGTTTGAAATAGGCTAACCGATTTCCTCGCTAATAATTGACGTTAATACAGAACATAGATAAGGAGACTTTTGTGAGTAAACCAATTTTCGAGTTAGTTGATGAATTACCTACCAGTGGCTTGACAATTTCTTTATTAAATGCTTTAGATTTTGTTGCTCCTGGTGAATGGAATAATACTGTTGGTTTTGTCAATACTATTAAAACCGTTACTGGTGAAGATGACGAAAGCTTAATCCAACAAATTGGCGAACGAGCCATTTATCTATTTAATGACAAATCCCAAGGATATCAAACCGCTCTGTGGCTATATCAAACCGTGGACGGTACAGATAAAGCTTTGGGTGCAGCAGCTTTAGCTAATAAAGTCGGTGAATCTATTCCCTTATTAGGTTTTTTAAGCTCTATTACTCCTAAAGCAGACAAAGCCCAAACTATTGATCTCACCTTAAAAATAGTGGCTGAATTAGTTGCTTTTTGTCAAATAAATGGTATTCCTGGCGATAGCATCGGCGATTTTGTCTCATCTTTAGGTGAATATGCAGGAGAGTCTTTGATCCGCATGGTGGCATTAATTTGTGTGGATGGTTTATTACCCCTTGGACCTGATTTTATTGATAAATCATTATCCATGCTTAGTCAAATGAACCCCCAAGAGTTGAAACAAAATTCCACTTTTAGCACTATCCAAGATGCAATTCCTGGTGATGGTATTGGTGGAAAACTTGATTTTTTGGGTAATAGTTTAGATTCTGTTAAAGGCTGGATGAATGGTATTGTGAGAGCTAATGCTTTAACCGCCCAAAGTGTTCTAGGACATTGCAAAGGTTTTATTGATTTTGCTGATGATAAGTTAGACTATGTAGCCGCCTTTTTAGATGTGTCTACCAATTACTACGAACACACAGGTACACAAACTTTAGCCCGTCGCTTAATTGAACGTGCGATCGCTGAAATCTAATTTACAGTAAGGGAAGGGAGAGCAGGGGAGTAGGGGAGCATGGCAGAAATTTTCTTTTTGCTTCTTTCTTCTTTATTTCTTCCTCCTGAACTCCTGCCTCCTGAATTCCTACCTTCCTTCTTGGGGAATAATTTCGGTTTCTACTCTGCGTCCAGAATTGCTACCTTTAACAACAATATTTTCTGTGGCTAAATTACCAAGGGCGGTTTCTCCTTGAAAAGTTAATTGTGGTTCAACTTGACGATAAACTACATTGCCTTGGGCTTCTAACAATTTTTTATCTAAATCCCACTTTAGTTGATTTGATTTTAAAGATTGACGACGTTGCCCAACTGCATTGACATTACCTGTGAGATAGACAATATTTTTGGGTATTTGCATTTCCCCTTTATTAGCAGTCACAGTTATATTTTCCGCAGCCTGGAAGACGCGCACAGGGGCATTAGTGATGATATTTTCTTGGTTAATATTCCAGGTAATTGAGTTACTGGTAATTTGCATTAGTGGATCCATTAACTCTAATTTAGCCTGGGGTTGAAGAGTCGCAACTTTGGTTTTTAAGTTAATTTCAGCCGTATTACCGTTACCACGTCCAGTAATTTTGTTATTTTTGTATTGGATGATTTGGATGGGGCGATCGCTAAATAATTTCTCCTCTTTAATATGCCACATTAAATGCTCAGTTTTTATTTGCAATTGTGGAGCTGTAGATTGTGCTACTACTTCCTGGGAAAATTCTACCCTTTGTTCACGGGTTTTTACCTTGGCTTCCTGGGCTACAGCTTGTAATTGTTTATGACTACCATTTAATTGATTGCGGACAATTAATAAATCCTCTTCAGGCCGCCATTCTAACTCATTACCTTTTAACACAATCCCATTACGGGGATCAGTTGCTACAATTTTACCTTGAAGAAATAGTTGCTTACCATCTTGCTTAATGTCAGCTTTTTCTGCTTTGATTTGGTAGACAACTTTTCCATCTTGGTAAAGTTCCCCTTCAGGATTTTCGGCCTGACCGATTTGTTTTTCTGTTGTGTATTTTGCTGCCTTGGCTTTAACTTGCCAAATTGGCTTACCTGTCTCATCAAATTGTTCTAAAACTACACCAAAAAAAGTTAATTTAGTGTTGTCTTCTGGAGGTGTTGAAGCAGCATTTTGAGATGGGGTAGATGATGGATTACTGCAAGAAGATAAACAGATACCCAAGCAAAATATTAAAGGCAGATAAAACAAATTAGTGGTAAATCTGAGGCCAGAAAATGAATAGAAGCGGGGAGAATGATCTTTACTTCCCCTCTGATGTTTTGAACCTTGTCTTCCATTCTCCCTACCTTGTGAATCTTTCATTATTCTGGAACTTCTAAGTGTCTATCACTATCTCTAGGATCATCTAAAAATCCCATACTCGACAATGGCCGATATGGATAACCTTGACGGGGGGTTTTTTGAATGTCTTCTTTGATAGCTTCTAAATCAATATAGCGATCGCTCACGTTAATTAAACTATCACTAGTCATAGAACGCAAACTCACTACCTCTACTCTAACACCACGATAGCTCACGGAATTAACAGCATAGGCTAAATCGCCATCACCACTAACTAAAACTGCAGTATCATAGGAATCTACCAAAGCCATCATATCAACGGCGATTTCTACATCTAAGTTAGCTTTTTTAGAACCATCTGGCAGTTGTACTAAATCTTTAGCAATTACACGATAACCATTACGACGCATCCACAATAGAAAGCCCTGTTGTTTTTCATTAGTTCGATCTACTCCTGTGTAGAAAAAAGCCCGTAACAGTCTTGATCCTCCAGTTAACCGGCACAATAATTTAGTGTAATCAATTTCGATTCCTAATTGTAGTGCCGCATAAAATAAGTTTGAACCATCAATAAAGATAGCCACCCTACCGCGATTTTCTAAAACTTGTTCTGGCGTAAAAATTGAGTCGTTTTCTAAATTGTTCAGCATTGTTGTCATACCTTGTGTTGTTATCCCTGTTATGATAGATATTTCTAACTACATACTTGTTAGAATGTCTTATGATAAGAATTCAGGAGTTCAGGAGTTCAGGAGTATGGCTAGCGCCACGCTACGCTATCAGAATGAAAGATAAAAAATATTTTTCTTTTATCTTCCCTGTTCCCTGTTACCTGTGCCCCGAATTCTTTAGTTTTTGAAGAAAGTCGCAGTTTCCAAAAATGTTTGATTATTTTGATGTTTCTATCCGTTTAAAAACTGGTTTGGGTGTCCCCAATAGTTGTTGATCGGATAATATTCCCCAGGTTGAGTGGGTACAAAAAGGAGCTAAATTTGCACTTTCTTTTTGTTCGTTAAAATTGATTCCCCAGCCTAATTGCTGATAAATATCACTACTGATATTAGGAATAATTGGAGATAGAAGATAAGCTGCTAGTCTTACAGATTCCAGCACCGCATATAGTACAACTTCTACTTCTTCCTGTTTACCTTGTTTATATAATGACCAAGGGGCTTGATCATCAATAAATTTATTGCTGGCTTGTACCAGGGATAAAACATAGTGACAGGCTTCATTAAAAGCTAATCCTGTATACGCTTGCTGCACCTTGTCCCCTAACTCTAACCCCATCGCTTTTAAAGGATTTTCAGCCGGAATTGCTGATGGGTTAATAGATGGAACTTGACTGACACAGTATTTCTTCACCATGTTTAAAGTGCGATTTAACAAATTACCTAAATCATTAGCTAAATCTGCATTTAAAACATTAATGAACCTAATTTCATTAAAATCTCCATCTTTACCAAATTCGATTTCCTTAAGGAAGTAATAACGAACGGCATCGCTACCATAATTTTCCACTAAGGCGATAGGATCTAAGGTATTACCTAAAGTTTTCCCCATTTTTTGCCCATCTTTAGTCAAAAAACCATGGCCAAACACTCTCTCCGGTAAAGGTAAACTTGCGGACATCAGCATTGCAGGCCAGTAAACAGCATGAAAGCGTAAAATATCTTTACCAATTAAATGCAGGTTCATCGGCCACCATTTCTGCAAAGCATTGGCTAAGGTTGGTTCTGCATCCGGTTCTAGTAATGCTGTTACGTAGCCTAATAAAGCATCAAACCATACATATAATGTATGTTGAGAATCCACAGGTACGGGAAAACCCCAATCTAAATTTACCCGCGAAATCGAAAAATCCTGTAAACCTTGGGCGACAAAATTAAATACTTCATTCCGTCTGCTCACAGGTTGGATAAAATCTGGGTGAGATTGGTAAAATTCCTCTAACTGGGTTTGATACTTCGATAACCGGAAGAAATAGTTCTGCTCATCTCGCCATTCCACTTGTTTGGTAGTATGGATTGGACAGCGTTTGTCTTCGAGTAAATCCCGTTCTTCCTTAAATTCTTCACAGGAAACGCAGTACCAACCTTTTTGTTCTCCTTGGTAAATGTCACCATTTTCCCAAACTCGCTGGAAAAACTCGTTAACTATCGCTTGGTGACGGGGTGCTGTAGTCCGACTAAAGCGATCATATTGAATGTCGAGTAAATCCCACAAGCTGAGAAAACTGGGGACAATTCCATCACAAAAATCTTGCGGTGGTTTTCCTAAAGTGGCCGCTGAACGCTGAATTTTTTGCCCGTGTTCATCTGTCCCTGTAATTAGTAGCACTTGATTTCCTAACAAGCGTTGAAATCTGGCTATGACATCCGCCGCTATGGTTGTATAAGCACTGCCAATATGGGGAACATCGTTGACATAGTATAGCGGTGTGGTCAGTGCAAAAGTTTTTTCTGTTTTATTCACTAGATTCATGGACAATAAAAGCAAATTATTAATCAGTTTTCTCTCTTAATAATCTAGATTATCTAGACAAAACTACGCAATTATATAACATTGCTACTGTTTTTTTCAAACTACCTCTTAATCCTAACAAATTTAGGGGCAGCAGAATTCTTTAATCACGTCTATAAATCCATCTGATTTCTTGAAAAATCAGAGAAAGTTGTTAGTAATAATATGGTAGAACCTGTTTCTTTCGTTGATAGTCACACAAAATACACTAATCGAAACTTTAGAAATATAGCTAATTATGTAGATATAATTCAGCATGGCAAATTCTCCCAGTGATAATTGACGAGACATTTGGGTTTAATAGTCAGGATTTTTCCAAATGATTTTTCAACAAAATCTCTCACTTCACAAACTTTCTCACTTGTTAAGTCCTGATTATTGATTTTTGAGATTAACTATTGACTGACATTTCTATAAGAAGATATGTAAGTTTATAATGTAGGACTTACGCACAAAGCAGAATTGTCAATAAATAATTAGTAGTGATATCAAGATGTATCACTAAGTTTATATAGCAATCATATTTGATTTAAGTTGATAAATCATTACGGAAGGCTATGATATTATCTACAATACCAATGTGGCATTATTGCCAGATCAGAGGATTTAACGCTTTTATATACTTATATATGATGAATATAAAACCCTATAAATTCTGTAATTAGGGTTTCAGAGTTGGTTATTTTTTATCTGGAAAGGTTGATTTTAGGAAGCAGGAAAATTATTCGCCAATGCCTCTGTTTTAATTCCCATCTGGATCGGGGAAACGGTACAGTTAAAGGTAGAATAGATTCACAAAACATCACGACAATGGCAACAGTTGCACCTAAACCTTGTTTTTTGACTCCCACACCAGTAAAATTAGACTCTCCACTATTTATCTATTTACCAGGAATGGATGGCACGGGCGAATTGTTACAAACCCAAATCCCCCAATTAGCTAAAGGTTTAGATATTCGTTGCTTGTCTATACCCAGAAATAATCTCACGACCTGGGATGTTTTAACGCAGAATGTTTTAGACTTGATTCATGCTGAATTGGAACAAAGTTCCCAACGACCCATATATCTATGTGGTGAATCTTTTGGTGGTTGTTTAGCAATGAAAGTAGCAGTCCAATCACCGCAGTTATTTAAACGCATGATCTTAATTAATCCAGCTTCATCATTGCAGCAACACCCTTGGTTTAATTGGATCACCCAGATGACTAACTTTGTTCCATCATCTTTATTTAACATAGGTGCATTGGGGCTGTTACCATTTCTGGCATCATTAGAACGGATTTCTCAAAGCGATCGCCTCATGCTACTCACGGCCATGCGTTCTCTCCCATCAGCAACTGTCAACTGGCGGTTGTCATTATTGCGAGATTTCCAAATAGATGCAAAGGAATTACAGCGCCTCACATATCCTGTTCTACTCGTTGGCAGTGGCAGCGATCGCCTATTACCTTCTGTTACAGAAATCGCTAGATTAGTAGATATTTTACCCCATACTCAAACCTGTATTTTGCCTAATAGTGGCCATGCTTGTTTGTTAGAAGAAAATGTCAATCTCTATCAAATTCTTAAAAATTACGATTTTTTAGCAATTAATAAGTACCTGAGTAAAGCAGAGTGCTGAATATTTCTCTTCCTCTTTCCTGTCACCTGTCAACTAGCAATACAGGCTGACAAACTAATTTGTCAGCCTGTATCATTAATACTACCAAAGTTATCAGAATATTCAGTACACTTATTCCCAACTGGTAGCAGGAAATAGCAAACTGAAATTTCGACATAGTTTCAACTTGATTATCGGTGGGTTTTGATGCTACCTACAGCATTCTGTAAAGTTACTTTCGCTTTGGGTGATGAATATTCACTATTTTTCACGTTTTCCATGGACTGTTTAACCAGAGTCGCTAATTCTTCTAGCTGATTAATTGCTTCTGCGCCTTCTAACTTCATTAATTCCCGATCATCACGCATTTCTGTCCAAGTAATCCCATAATCGGATACTAAAAAGCGAATTAGATGATTATCTCCCAAGCTAACCATAAAAGATGCGCTATTCATCTGATCGCCGCAAGTATAGCAAGAAGCCGGATAACCATGGCGTTCCAATACAACAGCCAAGGCTTGTAGGTTCATAACCAAATCTTGCACGAATTGTCTATGTTCATTTGCCAGTCTTAAAAACACTTTTCCCTCCAGACACCACAGTTGTTTGAGTTTTTTTATATTTTCTTTAGATTTTCTCATGAACCGGTACTGTAAAGTGTGCGATACAATTTTGATTTGTCCATGAGTTCTGTTCAGTAGTGATCTTGTTTAGGTTAGTGGATAACGATTGTTCAAGAAGTATCAAACTATTCAATTTTGCAGGTACTCGGATGGGATAGGTTAGCTAAAATTTACATATTTGCTGATCCTATATGCCTTAATTGTACTTGATGAAATTGATAAGGTCAGAGATTAACCTAAATTCACTCATAATCCAGTTATAGTCAAGTTCCTTCAGTCCATATCTGGAACTATTACGGGTGATTGAGAGCCAAATTTCGATGTTCCTTTCACTCTAACGCCTATTTTCGTTTGTTGTATTTTTATCTCCCGTGTAAATAAACCTCGGATTATAGCCTGTCCATAGAAATATGACAACTGTTGAATATACTGAATTAGATGTAGCTGATGGGGGACAAAGATAGGCAATAATTTCCATTATCTCAATATCTTCAAGGTATGTAGGTTGCGTTAGGAAACGCTACACGAACGTTGTTCATTTGTTATTTAATTTAATCTATCTTCATACAGAATTGGTATCAAAGACTTTCAAATCTATTACCTATTACTTACTATAGCAATCCTAAATGATACGTGAGA
>NZ_PGEM01000110.1:0-32703 GCF_002934005.1 Cuspidothrix issatschenkoi CHARLIE-1
ACATTTCATTTAGGATTGCTATATTCCCTTAACTTTTAGTTAAAGCTTGATTGATCTGACTTAATAGTTCTTCCATGGAAATAGAACAGGGTAAAATTTGGGTAGCAATTTGACTGACTAAATTTCCTGTAGATGATATGTATTTAGGCTGAGGATATTTACCATCGTTAGTATAATGAGACTGATTTAATTTGGGATCTAGTACCAAAATCGGTGGTAATTTCAACTGTAAATTATTCAGTGAATCAATAGCTTTTTGCAATGCCTGATTAATAGCAGTTTCATTCAAACAAATCAAAAGTAAATCAACACTTTTATGATTAACTTGTTGTATAACTTCTGACCAAGAACTAGCGATATAAGCTCTAAAACCAGCAGTTTGTAAGTATTGAATTAAGGCTTGAAACCATTCATAACCTCGACTATTTTCTTGATTATTAGAGTCGTTAAAAGAATTTTTGAGCGTCTGATAACTCTTAGCCGATTTACGTTTGACCTTAGGCAAATCATTCAGCGTAGCAATATCTATGACTGAAATATTGATAGGGCAATAAATACCGGCAGCAATTTGTAAAACAGATGATAAAGTATCTCCTTGCTGATTATGCAGATGATTTTCTTGATTCAATGGGGTTAAACAAGGAAATACAGACAATCCAGGAATTTGGGAAGCTGCTAAAGTAGTGGCAATATCACAAGTTACCAATGGTAAATTTGCTAATCTTGAGTATTTAATTAATTGTTGTAGATAAGGATTGGCAGTAGAAATTTGCATATCTAGTAAGATCACATCAAACTGCCAAACTCGCGCTAATAAATCAGCTTGATCTAGATCATCTACTTCAATGACGCGATGTTGACGCAAGGAAGGATAAAGGGTAATTACTTCTAATTCTGGATTGACTAATCTGAGAATTCGTAGGGGCACATTTTTAGAGTTACTCTTATGAGTATTGTCGATCTCTGAATTATTAATGTCTGGAGATTTTGATAAGTTTTCTAACAGTGATGCTAACGCCAGATGTTTGATTGGTAAGTTTAAAAAACCATCCGCCTGTTTAGTAAATGCTTGCTCTTTTTCTGCTGCTGTGGCTGTTACAATTACATGAATATGACGAGTTAAAACATCAGATTTAAGTAAGGTCATGACATCCCAACCAGATAGCAAAGGCAATAAAGGATTTAAAAATATTGCTTTTGGTTGTAAACGTCGGGCTTTTTCTAGCGCTTCCGTACCCGATCTAGCAATAACTACACGATAACCTAAACCTTTAAGTTGTTCGGTTAATTCCTCAATATATTGAGCTACTGCTTCCACTACTAACACCAATCTTTGGGAAGAATTAGACTGATATTGTGGAGAATTATTGAGACTTTGATGGGCAGAATTAGGTATATTACCTATCTCCCTCTTGATAACTATATCTTCAGAGTCGGTAAAACTAGCTTTTGGAGGACTGGGAGGTAAAAGTAGGGTAAATTGACTACCTTTACCTTCACGAGATAAGAAACTCACATCTCCACCATGCAAGCGAGCTAAAGCCCTAGTTAAAACTAATCCTAACCCAGTTCCTTCAAACTGACGGGTGAGAGGATTTTCTAATTGCTGGAATTTTTGAAAGATTAAATGTTGTTGTGCTTCAGGAATGCCAATACCTGTATCCCAGACTGTAAAAGCAATCCAACCTTCCCAGTTACTCACCCGCAGGCCAATTTCTCCCGATATTTCTGTAAATTTAAAGGCGTTGGAGAGTAAATGTACTAACATTTGCCGTAAGCGTAACTCATCGGCCACCATTTGTTCTAAACCTGGTTCAATAGCTAGGCTAAATTGATGATTAGATAAAGTTTCATTTTCTGATGGGGATGATTGTTTGCTTTTGTATGTTTGATGATGAATATTTTTAACGTCTGATAAAGCCCGTTCACATACTACTTGAATTTGGACTGGGGTGAGGGTGAGTTCCATCTGTCCCGTTTCCATCCTGGTCAAATCTAAAATATCATTCACCACACTCATCAAATGTCTACCACTTTGGTGAATTAGCCCAGCATACCGAGCTTGACGTTCATTTAATTGTCCCAATTGTTGATCTATAAGTAGGCGAGAAAGTCCTAATACGGCTGTTAATGGTGTTTTTAATTCATGACTAATGCAAGCTAAAAATTCATCTTTCAAGCGATTGAGTTGAATTAAATCGGCATTTTTAGCGGCTAATTCTTTACAAAGTTGTTGTTGTTCAGTAATATCTGTGGCTAATATTAGCCATAGTTCTTCTGTATTTGGTGGTATTTCTGATTCTGTTACCCAAATTTTCAACTCGCTACTATCCAAAAGAACTTTCGCAAATTGCCAAATTCTTTCTTGACCATTTTTGATTTCGACTACACAGGTACAAACACCATATTTGTTATCTAAAATACAGCGATTAGAGCTACTATTAATATTGACAGATGCTTTCTGGAGTAATGGCAGGGCTGATGGTAACTGAGGAAAATAAACTGTCGGTGAAATACTTTGTTTATTCTTGGGAAAAGGGTTTGGTATTTGATTTTCTTGATGTTCAGTGTAAATATATTTAGATGCTTGAGGCTGTTGTACAGTCAATATAGTTTCTACCTCTTTTCTAATACCTTCTGGATCTTTTAATACTCCTAGTTGTTGCCACCAAGCTGGGTTTTGAGTTACTACTTCACCATTACTAGTTTGTAACATCATCGGCCAGGGTAATCGCCCTAATAAATGTACTATAGATTTGTGAATTTTTGCTTGGGGTTCATTACTGGGTAAGGGAAGAGAATTTTTATGCTCATGGTTATACTTGTGATTTACTTCTGTATTGGTAGTATGAATGGGTATTTTGTCCTTGGCTAATAACTGGATGAGACGAAAAATATCCAAGATGCCCAAATATTTACCATTTCCATCAACAAGTATCCAATCTAATTTTTTTTGTTGTTGTTTCTCTTGATATTTTAAATATAAGCTAAAAGTTTCTAAACTTTCTGTTGCGGATATAATCTCTATTGGCTCAATCAGAGATGTATGTAATTGGGATAGTGGTTGGTGTAAATCCAAATTCTGATTATCTGTTTCCACTATTAATAACTGTGGCAGTAATCTAGCAGAGTATAATAAGCCGATTGGCCGTTGTTGTAAATTTACTACTACCAAGCGATCGCACTTTTCCTGGACAAAAATATCCAGCACTGCTGCTAGAGTGTTTGTATCCAAACAGATTGGTACAATTGCTATCAGTTCATTAAGCGGATACTGTATCATCAACATAAGTCCTCTGAGGTCATGCTTCTTGTGATCAACTCTGGCATCGTCATCACCATTGCGGGGAGATGGTTTTTTAGCCTAAAGCTCCTGCAAGAATATTGAATAATGGCTATGCCATGCTATACCCGGTTACGGTTAAACTCCTACACAATGGGATTCTAGCTTCTACATCCATGGGCGGAAAGCCAAGCATGAATAATTTTTACTGGGATGGTACTGGCTTGTGTTTCCATGCTGAACAAGCAGCTATTTTCACCAAGTTGCTTAGGTACTTATTGGAAGTTATCATCTTTTGATAGTGACAACTACAACAATAATTATGACCCTAAATATCTGCTTTAGAACCTTGAGGAATTATAATGATTTAAAATGCGACAATTCTTTAAATTCGTTTAAGTATCTTATCAAGGAGTAAAATAATGTCATCTATCTTCAACTAGATATGAGTAAAAGCACATCATCAAGCAGAAACCACATTCCCTGGTTAGATGTTGTATCGAGCATTTAATGGCTTATTCAACTCCCTATTCCCTAATTCTCCTGACTGAAGGGTTCACATATCTCATTTTTCACGATTCATAGTCTATAAAAAGTAGATGTTAGTACCTATATTGCTTTTACAAACAAAAATAAAACAAATTATTGATAAACCATTTGCAGAACCAAAGCATCAAGGTTTAGTGATTCAAATAGGCAATGCTGTTCACAAAAATCTTAGCCAATGGTATTGGCAACCAACTCATGCACCATCTAATCAAATAGTTTTGTTAACAGGCTATCACCAGCAAAAATTAGCCAATCAAGGTAATTATTTTTTAGCCCTTAGTCACGAGCAAAAACCAGCAAGTTTTCAAAAGATGAATGCCAATGAAAAAGAGAACGTTTTAGCAGAACTTAAATCAGATTACCGAGAAATTGTTATCAATTATTTTATCACTGATCAAGGATTAAAAGAAAAAATTGATAAATTTATTAATGACTTATTCTATGCTAATATTCCTGTGCCACAAATCATCGAAATCCACATGGAAGTAATTGACGAATTTGCCAAGCAACTGAGGCTAGAAGGTAGAAGTGATGAAACTTTGCTAGATTATCGTTTAACCTTAATAGATATTTTGGCACATCTTTGTGAGATGTATCGCTGTTCTGTTGCTAAAATCATCTGAATACCTCCCAGTGAATTTTGTGGTTAGATTCATGATCACTCCATGGGTGAGTCTACCTGAACAATCTGTACTCAGGTAAGTTTGTGTGCATTTTTATGGGCTATGTCTATTTGTTAGGAGTTTATATTTTATGAATCCAGCCAAAAAAACCTATGTTCTCAAGCTTTATGTAGCAGGGAACACACCTAATTCCGTCCGAGCACTAAAAACGCTGAAAAATATCTTAGAACAGGAATTTCAGGGTGTTTATGCCCTCAAAGTAATTGATGTCCTGAAAAATCCCCAACTAGCCGAAGAAGATAAAATTCTGGCTACACCAACATTGTCAAAAATTTTGCCCCCTCCTGTACGAAAAATCATTGGTGATCTCACAGACAGAGAAAGAGTGTTGATTGGATTGGATCTACTGTATGAAGAACTAAATGAAGAAAATGATAAAGAGTAAGATAACATATTTATTTAGTTATTAAAAATGATTTAAAACTTTCTTGATTTTAAAAAATTGGGTTGAATACCCATCTTTAGATAAACCATGAGTAGCAAAGAACAATCGGAACAAAAAAACATATCTAGTGGTGGTGTAGAGAAAATTCGGACAATGATCGAAGGCTTTGATGATATTAGTCATGGCGGTTTACCTGTAGGTAGAACTACATTAGTTAGTGGTACTTCCGGCACTGGCAAAACTCTGTTATCATTGCAGTTTTTGTATAATGGAATCACCTATTTTGAAGAAGCAGGAGTATTTGTCACCTTTGAAGAATCACCCAGTGACATTATTAAAAATGCCCATATTTTTGACTGGAATCTACAACGTTTAATTGATGAAGGTAAATTATTTATTTTAGACGCATCTCCTGATCCCGAAGGTCAGGATATTGTTGGTAATTTTGATTTGTCGGCTTTGATTGAAAGGTTACAATATGCTATCCGTAAATATAAAGCCAAAAGAGTTTCCATTGACTCCATGACAGCTATATTTCAACAATATGAAGCTGTGGGGGTAGTGCGGCGGGAAATTTTTCGCTTGGTAGCAAGACTAAAACAATTGAATGTCACTACCATTATTACCACTGAAAGGTCTGAAGAATATGGACCTGTGGCATCCTTTGGTGTGGAAGAATTTGTTTCTGATAATGTGGTGATTGTTCGCAACGTTTTAGAAGGAGAACGGCGGCGACGCACTCTAGAAATTCTCAAATTGCGCGGAACAACCCACATGAAAGGTGAATATCCTTTCACTATTACTAATGCAGGAGTGAATATATTCCCCTTAGGAGCAATGCGGTTAACACAACGTTCTTCTAATGTCCGAGTATCTTCTGGAGTAAAAATTCTAGATGAAATGTGTGGTGGTGGTTTCTTTAAAGACTCGATTATTTTAGCCACAGGAGCTACTGGTACTGGTAAAACTTTATTAGTTAGTAAGTTTATTCAAGATGGCTGTGTTAATGGTGAACGAGCAATATTGTTTGCTTATGAAGAATCTCGCGCCCAGCTTTCACGAAATGCTTATTCCTGGGGAATTGATTTTGAGGAATTGGAACATCAAGGATTATTGAAAATAATTTGTACCTATCCTGAATCCACTGGTTTAGAAGATCACTTACAAATTATTAAATCAGAAATATCCCATTTTAAACCTGCCCGCATTGCCATTGACTCCCTTTCGGCTATGGCCAGAGGTGTCAGTAATAATGCTTTTCGTCAGTTCGTTATTGGTGTGACAGGTTATGCCAAACAGGAAGAAATTACTGGGTTCTTTACCAATACCACCGATCAATTTATGGGTTCTCATTCCATTACGGATTCCCATATTTCCACAATTACAGACACGATTTTGATGTTGCAATATGTAGAAATTCGTGGCGAAATGTCCCGGGCAATTAATGTATTTAAAATGCGCGGCTCGTGGCATGACAAGGGAATTCGTGAATATAATATCACGGCCGATGGACCAGACATTAAAGATTCATTCCGCAACTATGAGCGCATTGTTAGCGGTGCGCCCACTCGCGTTATCATAGACGAAAAGGCGGAACTTTCTCGCATTGTCAAACGATTTGAAGACAAACCGAGTTCTGAGGCTTAAAATAGAGAACAGTGCGATATTTCTTTCCAAATCTTAAGATCGTGCTATATTTTGTTTTGAAGGCAAGTATTCTACCGCTAAATTAATATTGTTTGTGTGAGGGGATGCGGTGAAAAAACAGCAATTATTCTATAGTTTCTTACCTAGTGTTACAGCAGCAGTATTAACCACTCAGCCCGCTTGGGCTAATGAGATTAAAATTGCTGATGTAAAACTCAAGTCTGTTCCTAGTGAGTTAATTTCCACCAATCCGGGAAATTCATTCACAGACTATAACTTATTACCTAAGAATAAAGTCAATACTAACTTAGGATTACTACCTCCTAGTTATTTGAGTCAAGCTAGTAACCCTCCTTTCGGCGGTCGGACTCTACCGCCAATCATAGCTGACAGTCGGCTAGGAATGGCAGGGGAAAATACATATCAAAAAGATGAAAGCAGATTTGTTACTTTTTCTGAACTATCAAATTCAAATCCTAGAAAAGTGATTGTTAGTAGTTCCCAATCTAATAATTTAGGTGACACACAACAGGAATTTTCCAGTAGTGATACCAAAGTAAGCAAATTAATAGAAGCTAGTCAATGCCCACAGCAACAGGCTAAGACAGGGGCAGCTTTGCTTGTGAATGCTAATAACTGTTTACCGCCAACCAGTGGTAATTTGATAGCCCAAACAACTATACCGACTACATCGGAAAAGACTACAGCACCAACAACGGAGAATGTTAATTCTGCCCCTAGTCAGGGGGTAGATTTCTCTAGTAAACCTCCTAACACGCCTAATAATCTCAATCCTAGTCCTAACCCCCTGTTATATCCCACCCAAGCGGATGAAGTAAAAATTCAGGGAACTCAGGCGATTAGTTTGGCAGAGGCTTTAGAACTGGCTAAACGAAATAATAATGAGTTACAGGGGTCTATATTGGAGTTAGAACGGACTAAGGCGGCATTGCGGGAAGCGCAAGCGGCTTTATTACCTACTGTGGATTTAAGTGCTGATATTATCAATTCTCGGGATGTAGGGGCTACACTTAGTGCAAAACAACGACAGGAAGTAAATCCTTCAGCACCAGATGCTACATCTAGCACAGCATTTACTGGTAATGCACGGATAAAATATGATCTTTATACATCTGGTAGACGAAAATACACAATTAAAGAAGCAGAGGAGCGCATCCGGTTTCAAGAATTAGATGTAGAAACGAAATCAGAACAACTTCGTCTAGATGTGGCTAGAGCGTATTATAATCTACAGCAAGCTGACGAAAATGTGAGAATTTCTCAATCAGCAGTAGAAAATGCCCAAGCAAGTTTGAAAGATGCCAATGCTTTGGAACGGGCAGGTGTGGGGACTCGTTTTGATGTGTTGCGATCGCAGGTAAACTTAGCCAACGCTCAACAAAAATTAACTCAAGCTCTTTCTGATAAACAAATTGCCCGGCGCAATTTAGCACCTTTATTAAATTTACCCCAGTCTGTAAGTATCAGGGCTGGTGATCCAGTAAAATTAGCCGGCTTATGGCAACATCCCTTAGAACAAAGTATCATTTTAGCCTATCAAAACCGTCCTGAACTACAACAGCAATTAGCACAGCGCAATATTGGTGAAGCCCAGAAAAAACAAGCTTTATCAGCTTTGGGTCCAGAAGTGAGTTTAGTGGGGCAGTACAACTTATTTGATCGCTTTAATGATATTTTAAACGTTGTCGATGGTTATTCCGTGGGAGTGCAAGCCACCCTCCGTTTATATGATGGAGGAGCAGCAAAAGCTAGAGCCGCCCAAGCCCAAAAGAGGATAGCGATCGCGGAAACTGGATTTTCTGAGGAGAAAAATAAAATCCGCCTCCAGGTAGAACAAGCATACTATACCCAATCAGCCAATTTAGAAAATGTACAAACATCTAATGTAGCTTTAGAACAAGCTAAAGAATCTTTAAGATTAGCTCGGTTAAGATTCCAAGCCGGTGTAGGTACTCAAACCGATGTAATTAACGCTGAAAATGACCTGACTCAATCTGAAGCTAATCGCCTAAAAGCAATCATAGATTACAATCGCGCCTTAACAGAATTACAAAGGGCTGTGACTATGAGAGGTTTAAATCAGTTACAAACATCCGGAGGAGTCAAGTAAGAGGTAGGGGAGCAGGGGAGTCGGGAGGCAGGTGGAGTTTTATTGCTTCTTGCCAATGCTGTAAAATAGTATTCAACTTTTCAAACTCTGGTGTCGGCCAAAATTCATGACTACAGTTACATCACAAGAGATAGCAAAATTTCGTTCTCATTTGGTAGATGATCCTCAAGCTATGGAAGCATTAGACTTGATAGAGGATTGCGATGGAGATTTGGAAGATGCGGTAATGACTCTGGCTATTCGAGCAGGACAAGAACCAGAAGAAACTAATTCCGAGTGGTTGGCAGGGTTGGCGAAAAAATGGCGGTCTGTAATTTGTCAACAAGAATATCGAGAGGACTTGTTAAATGGGTCAATTCAAGAGATGATTATACATCTAAGGACAATCCCCACTTTTCCCAAAATTCTGGCCACGCCGGTGTTAATTTATATTCTCAAACAAGGTGTAAATAATTTTTGCGAACCTTTGGATTTGCTGAAATTACATCAATCCTGAGTTCCAAATATTACAGCAGAAGGCAGGAGGTAGCACTTCGGCTTACTTCGACCCTTCGACTAGCGGCATCGCAAGCTTAGTACAAGTCGCTCAGTGGGCAGGAAGGAAAACCATGTTTTCAGTTTTAGTTTGTACATGATTGACTGGCAATCTACTATAAATTTAAATAAAAGTTTAAAATTGATGAATTATCTTATTGCTGTATTATCAGATCGTATTCAAGCGGAAGCCGCCGATTTAGCCTTAGAAAGAGAAGGCATAAATGGAACTATCCTCGGTAAAGGTTATAAAAGTGCTGATGAGTTTGGTTTAATTGATCCCAAAGAACAAGCGAGAAAACAAGCAAAACTGATGGCCATTTGGTTAGTACCATTTGGATTTTTTGCTGGGTTTACCTTCAGTATTATTAGTGGTTTACAAACCTTTGCCTGGGCTGGAGAAATTGGTAATCATATAGTTGGCGGTATTTTAGGCGCTGGTAGTGGTGCTATGGGTAGCGTGTTTGTTGGTGGTGGTGTGGGTTTAGTTTCTGGTAGTGGTGATGCTTTACCCTATCGTAATCGCTTAGATGCAGGTAAATATTTAATTGTGGTGCAGGGTTCGGAAACTCTCACTCGTCAAGCGACCCGAATTTTGCGCCAGTTTAAACCAGAAAATATTCAAGGTTATGCTGAAACTAATTAATTGGTGATGGTTGACTTTTGATGCTTGATGGTTGTGCGGCCGTTCGCCCCTACTTCTGCCTCCTGAACCCCTGAACTCCTAAATTCTATGCTACCTAGAGAAGAACTTTTAAAAGGTGTTGAAAACCGCGATACCATAGCCCGTGTGATTGATCAAGCAGATCAAGCTATAAAAACCTGGGAAGTGGTATTAACAGATTTTTTGTCTCCGCCAGAGTTGGCAGAAATTCAAAGGGTGTTTAGCCGTTTAACGGAGGTACATTTGCTCCCTTGGGGCGGATATCCACAGGCGGAAAGACAAAGAATAGCGATCGCTCGTTCTGAGTTACCCTTAGATCAATCTGAAGTTGCTCTTGTGGCTTTAGAAATTGCTGGGAATTTCTTATTTGATACGGCAAATCACCGGGATTTTTTAGGGGCTATGCTAGGAACTGGCATTGTGCGGGAAAAAACCGGAGATGTAATTGTATTGGGGGAAAGAGGGGCGCAGGTGATTGTTGTCCCTGAATTGGTAGAATTTTTAGAGATGAGTTTAAAACAGGTGCGGTCTGTGCCAGTGAAAACTCAACCTATTGACATCAATGAGTTAAAAATCCGCGAACCCAAGAAGAAGGAATTAACGACTGTGGAGGCTTCTTTGCGATTAGATGCGATCGCTTCTGCTGGTTTTGGGATGTCCCGTAGTAAAATGGTTGATTTAATTGACTCTAATGATGTGCGTGTCAATTGGAAGGAAGTCACCCAAGCCAGTTCTCAAGTCAAAAAAGGTGATTTAATTGCTATTCGAGGCAAAGGTCGTTTAGAAGTTGGGGAAATTGCGGTTACTAAAAAAGACCGCTACCGGGTCCAATTAACGAGATATATGTAGGGTTTGGATGAAGGAGGCAGGAGGAGTAAATCAGTGGGGGTCTTAAACCCTTGCTCCCTCTGGTCTCAGCCTACGATGTACACACAAGTGATCCAATTTAACCAAGCCCTCACCAAACCGCCCCCTCACCCCCAATTCTGGGGGCATAAGAATTTAAAAGTCCCGCAAACTTGGGGGATTTAGGGGCTAAATAGGCACAAAACGAAGACAGATAGGACTTGTGTATACACCGTAGCTCGTCGCAGCAGGGGAGAGAGCGCGGTTTTCCCCTGACCTCTCACTCCTGCCTTCGATAAAAAATAATATCCCCAACCTGTAGAGGAAGTCGGGGTTATATCCTGGATATTTTATACTTAGCTAAGTTTCTCTACTTAGTCCCAATCACGGATGACAACAGAACCTTCTTCACCACCAATACCAATTGCTGTATTGTGTATACCAGCACCAGTAATATTCATATTGTCCATTGATGCTTGATAGACATTAGAATCATTAATTGTGGCACTGGTAAGATTCACACCGTTTAAGTTAGCTTTTTTAAAATTGACATTGGTAACAAAGGCTGATGTTAAATTAGCACCTGCCAAATTTGCTCCAGTCAAGTCAGCACCTTCCAGGTTAGCATTTACTAGGTTAGCACCTTGAAGATTTGCACCTCGCAAGTCAGCACCAATTAAATGGGCGCCGCTTAGGTTAACACCTGATAGATTACACTGGATACATTCTCTAGTTGATAAAAGCTTCTGTAAATCTTTTTGGTTTCCTGCTTTCACTGAATTAGCTAGAAACAGGGGAGCTATCAGGGCTACAGCAGCTAAAAGTCTAAGTTTCATAATCTTTCCCCCTTATAATGGAGTTATGTCCGTTCTTTTCCTCACAACTTTATTATCTCACTGATTAGCTAAAAAATTTTGATTGAAATCACAAGATTGATATTTTTTTACAAATTAAGTTATGTGAATAAGAAATTGAGAATAATAAAGAATTTATAAGCAACTACTAATTGTATGAAATCCCAACTACAGATAGAAGAAGTAATTACAACGCTAAAACAGGATTTACCGACACTATTTGAGAAAGATATTTCCTATCAAATATACACTCAGGATATTTATTTCTGTGATCCCGTAAATAAATTTAAGGGTAAATTTAGTTATCGGATAATTTTCTGGACTTTGCGATTTCATGCCCAATTATTTTTCACGCAAATTGCCTTTGATTTACATGATGTATCTGAGTCTGATAATGACATAATTTTAGCTACATGGACAGTTAGAGGTGTTTTGCGTGTTCCTTGGCAAGCCAAGTTACTTTTTAATGGTTATTCAACTTATAAATTGAATGCAGATTGTTTAATATATGAGCATATTGACACATGGGATCGGCAACCAAGTGAGATTCTCCAGCAGTTTTGGCAACGAGGGAATGGTGGATATTAAGAAATATTTAGTCTATATGGTTATACTTGGGTCAGTTTTATGGATAATTGTCAAACTTTGGTAGCCCAACTAATGAGACTTAACCCAATAAGCGCAAGTATTATTAACAAGGTCTAAGAGCTATGAAGCTTATACAGTCAGTCTTTTAGTTGATTTTATCCCCCCTTCAGATATATTATATTCGTAGGTTAGGTTAAGCCGTATCACAACTCAACGCAATCAAATTATAAAAATGTTGGGTTTCGTTTCTCAACCCAACCTACAACTAACCCACTGCAAAACCAGTAAATTCCCTCACAAAGGGAGATTTAAAACCTAAAACTATATCGGTTTTTGGTACTCCTAATTCTACCAACTCACTAGCTACACCTTCTTCAGTTAAATCTCTCTGAATCCAGATTTTTCCATCTCTAATATCTACATGAATAACTGTCCCATAAGCCCTTTCATTATTTTCCCATCCTACATGAACTACTAAATAACTATTTCTTTCACAATCAAAAATTAACTCTTTTTCTGTTCCTTTAGAAGCATGATTTTTTGTATGTCTTGCTAATACGGTTTTTACTGATTCAGGATAATTCATTCTTTCCATAAAACAATCTCCTGTTTAATAATTTCAAAAATCAATAATTTTAATTTATGTTCAGCAATTATTTCTTGAATAAAGGGAATTAGAAAAAACTCTTTGTATATGTCATTACCAATTGCTAGATATAAAATCCGGTTGGGTTCTTTTTTTCTTAAAACAGAACGGTAATTTAGTGTTTGTCCTAAAGCTATATGAAATTCAGTAACTTCAGATTGACCTAAAAAAGATTTTATCTCAACTGCTATTTTTTGACCTTCCTTTTCTGCTCCTAATAGTCTTTCTGCTCCTAAATCAATTCTAAAATCAAGACCATCTACTGTAAATGATCAAGGATCGTAAGTAATTAACCAACCATCTTTTTCTAAAGCTAACCTAACTGCATTATGAAAAAAATCTTTTGCTGACATAAAAACATAAAGTCATATTTACTATCTTAGATTATACCTGATTTTTTAGGTAATGCTTTTATGTTATATTCGTAGCTTGGGTTAAGCTGCATCACAACCCAACGCAGTTAAATTATAATGATGTTGGGTCTTTTCAACCACAATTACATACTTATATATTAAAAATTAATACAATAAGCGTTTATCCTGATATGAAATATTTTAGTTTTGTTATAAAATTAACTGAGTTGTTATATATCTTTACCAAGACAACTTTACCTAATTAGTGATTGAAAGAGGTATTTCTATGATCACCATTACTATTTTGATAGGTGTCATATTAATTTTGAGCTATCTGTTATTTAGAGAGCATAATAAACCGCAATTAAATATTGATACACAAGATGTTCAGAATATAGCTAAATATAATTTAATCACTAAAGTTTTTTTAGATGTATTTTCTCAATTTCAGCAGTTGAATACAAAGGTTGAGATATTGACTGATGACAATGAATCTTTAAATCAACAGATTCAAAAGCTAGAACAACAAGTTAATACTTTGCTTCAGGAATGTCAAACAACTTTAGAGTCAAATAATAAGTTACAGATACAAAATACTATTTTTACCCAAAGAAACCAAGTTTTAGAAACTAACCAAAAATTATTTATTCAAAAATTGGGTGGTATTGTTTATCAGGAGAATTTAGAAGATAAAACATGGGATTTAGTTTTAGACAAAGTTCAGGTATTAATGAATGAACGCAATGAAGCTGTAGTTAAAATTCAAGCTGTTAACCAAGAGGTTGAGGTTATTAAACAGAAAAATGAGCTTCTGATTAAAGAAAAGGATACTTTTAATCAATCTCTGGAAGTTCTCAAGTCTATTATTTCTACAAAAGAAAATGAGATTAATTCATTAATACCAAAGTTAAGAGTTTTAGAATTTAGATGTGAAGGGTTAGTTAAAGATTTACAGTCTAAAACTGATAATACTATTGAGTTACAACAAATTAAGAATGAATTAAAAAACCTGCAAAATGTCATAATTCAAAAGGATGATTTAATTCACGGTTTAGAATTAGAAAAAGATGAAGATTTACAAAAAATATCTTTATTAGAAGCTAGTGTTAATTTTAAAAAATCTAATTGTGAATTACTCATACAAGAAAAATTGAGTTTGAATAGTCGTGTGCAACAATTAGAAGATGAAATTAGAGGTTTAAATAATAAACCTATAAATGGTGATATAGAAAGGTTAGAATCTGAAATTCTTAAAAAAGATCATGAGATTAAGAAGTTAGAAATTGAGAAAAATCAAAATATTCAAAAAATTAATCAGTTGGAAATAAGCGTTGCTGCAAAAGAATCACAATTAAAAACAGCTATAGAAAATAGTAAGAATCATATTCAGAAATTAGAAGAGGAAAAAGATTCTTTAACTGAAAAGTTAAGAGATGCTGAATGGAAATTGAGTAAAATTAACGTTGGTGATAACAGTGGTTTGATTGAGGAATTAAGAAAACAGATTGATCAAAAAAATGATGTGATTAAAAAATTAAAATCTGAAAAATCTGAAATTATTGAAAGTTTTAATAAATTCAGAATAATTTTTAATGAGACAGAATATCAGCTAGAATTAGTTATAAGAGAGAAATTTGATTTGGATAAACGTGTTAAAGAGTTGGAAAGAAAAAACAGTGAATTAAAGGATGATATTTTATTTTTAAATGATAAGTTAAAAGATAGAGAATTAGAAATTAGTGAATTAAAGCAGGATCTTTCATTAATGTCTCAGTATGCAGATGATCTAGAACAGTATGCGGAAGATTTAGAAAATTATTATTTAGAGAAGTTAGATACATATACATATACTTCTAATATAAACGAATTAGAGGAGTTACAAAAACAAATTTATGAGAAAGATACTTGTATTAGACAGTTGAAAGTGAAACTAGAAAATTGTTTAGATTTGATCAACATAACCGAAGTAGAGGATATAAAAAAACAAATTGATAAGAAAAATGCTTATATCCTGAATTTGAAATTATCTCATGATGGAGAGATTGATATTGACCTGAACATTATTAGCTCGTTAGAAAATTCCCTTTATGAAGAACAACGGAACGTCAAACATCTTCGTGGTGTCATAAGACAGCTAAAAAAGTACATAAGACATCTCCGGAAATTAAATGTGCGTTTTCCAGAACCCTTGTAGAGACGTTCCATGGAACGTCTCTACAATCTTTTTCGGAGATGTCTATAAGATGAATTAAAATATTAACCAACTGCAAAATCAGTAAATTGTCTGATATGAGGTGATCTAAAAGCTAAAACTATATCGCTTTTTGGTACTCCTAATTCTACCAACTCATTAGCTACTCCTTCCTCTGTAAAATCACACTGTATCCAGATTTTTCCATCCTTAATATCAACATGAATCACCGAACCATAAGTTCGTTTTTCACCTTCCCAACCTAGATGAATGACTAAATAGTGATTTTTTTGATCATCAAATATTAATTGTATTTCCGTTCCCTTAGCTAAATGACTTTCTGTATGTCGTGCTAATACTGTTTGTACTAATTCAGGGTAATTTATTCCTTCCATAAAACAATCTCCTCCTTCCTAGTTTCAAATATCAATAATTTTAATTTATATTCAGCAATTATTTCTTGAATCACAGGTATCAGAAAAAAAGCTGTATAGATTTCATAACTAATTGCTAAATATAAAATACGATCAGGTGCTTCTCTTCCTAAAATATAACGGTAATTAAGTGTTTGTCCTAAAGCTGTATGAAATTCACTAATCGCTGATTTTCCCAAAAAAGATTTTATTTCAACTGCTATTTTTTCTCCTTCTTTTTCTGCTGCTAGAAGTCTTTCCGCTCCTAAATCAAGACGAAATTCTATAGTATCTACTATAAATCTTAAAGGATCGTCAGTAATTAACCAACCATCTTTTTCTAAAGCTAACCTAACTGCATTGTGAAAAAAATCTTTTGCTGACATAAAAACAATGAATAAAAAATCTAAACTGATGCAAAACCAGTAAACTGTCTCACATAAGGTGATCTAAAACCTAAAACAATATCTGATTTCGGCACACCTAACTCAACTAATTGATGAGGAATTCCTTCTTCCGTAAAATCTCTTTCAATCCAAATTTTTCCATCTTTAATACTAATATGAATGGGAAACCAATAAATTCTCTCTTCATCTTTCCATCCTGTAACCAATAATAAATAAACATCCCTTTCGGTATCAAAAACAAGTTCGATATTTTCTGAATCTTCTACACATTCTTCCTGTGCATACTTTTGAATGAAATTTTTAACTATTTCTCGATAATTTAATGTTTCCATAGTAAGATTTCCTCCCTTTTCACATCAAACACTAATAACTTAATGTCATAAGTTTGTAAAACAGTTTGAATAAAAGAATCTAGAAAAAATCCTTCATATATATCTTGAGATATGGCTAGATATAATATCCTTTGAGGATCTTTCTGTGTTAATACTACCTTATAATTTAAAAACTGACCAATAGCTGTATGAAATTCAGAAATCGCTGAAAGTCCTATAAAACTTTTTACCTCTACAGCTATTTTTTGATTACCCTTCTGGGCAGTAATTAACCTTTCTGCACCTAAATCTATTCTCACCTTAACTTTTTCAGTAAGTTCAAAAGATAAAGGATCATCAGTAATTAACCAACCATCTTTTTCTAAAGCTAACCTAACTGCATTGTGAAAAAAATCTTTTGCTGACATATAAACTTATAATAACACCCTTCACCTATTCTATCCTCCCTCTGTGCCTCTGCGTCTGGAGCGTTAGAAATAAAAAAATAAATCCCAGCGCAATATTACCTCTTCTCTTCTTCCCCTCTTCCTTCGCGCTCTTCGTTCCTTCGTGGTTCATTAAATAAACCCATAACACAAAACGAGAAAAAAAGGGATAAGCAAAAAGCCTATCCCCAAAAAATCAACTAAATGACTTACGTTCCAGACTGCCAAGAATTGGTATAGTCAATTTGATCTGCTGTCAAACTGTCAATGAAAATGCCCATAGCTTGCAACTTCAAACGAGCAATTTCTTCATCCACTTCTCTAGGAATAGAGTGCAAACCAGCAGCTAAACTACCCTTATTCTTCACCAGGTATTCAACGGCCAAAGCTTGGTTAGCAAAACTCATATCCATAACTGCGCTGGGGTGTCCTTCAGCAGCAGCCAAATTAATCAAACGTCCTTGTCCGAGTACAACTACGGATTTACCATTTGTCAACTTATACTCTTCTGTGAAAGGACGGACATCCTTGATTTCCTTCGCATTAGCAGCTAAATATTTTAAATCAAGTTCTAAATCAAAGTGACCAGAGTTACAAACGATCGCACCGTCCTTCATGACATTGAAGTGTTCACCGCGAACGACGTGCTTGTTACCTGTCACAGTAATGAAGATATCACCGTGAGGTGCTGCTTCCGCCATTGGTAGCACGCGGAAGCCATCCATAACGGCTTCAATTGCCTTGATGTGGTCAATTTCGGTGACAATGACGTTTGCACCCATACCACGGGCGCGGAGGGCTGTTCCCTTACCACACCAGCCATAACCGACAACAACAACAGTTTTACCAGCTAACAAAATATTGGTAGCGCGGATAATGCCGTCTAAGGTAGATTGACCAGTACCATAGCGATTATCAAAGAAGTGCTTGGTGTCTGCGTCGTTGACGTTCATCGCGGGGAAGGTGAGAACGCCTTCTTTAAACATGGCGCGTAACCGCACGATCCCGGTGGTGGTTTCTTCGGTGCTACCAATTAAATCTGCAATTTGGTGTTGACGATGTTGAACTAATTCTGCTACCACGTCGCTACCATCATCAACAATGATGTTGGGGCGATGATCTAAGGCGATTTGGACGTGGCGGTTATAGGTGGCGGCATCTTCGCCTTTTTGAGCAAATACAGCAATGCCATGATCGGCTACAAGACTAGCTGCTACGTCATCTTGAGTTGATAGGGGGTTACTGGCAATTAATACAGCATCAGCACCACCGGCTTTGAGGGCGATCGCTAAATGTGCTGTTTCTGTGGTGACGTGGGCGCAAGCTGCCAGGCGTAAACCGGCGAAGGGCTTTTCTTTCTCAAAGCGATCGCGGATTTGCTTCAATACGGGCATTTCTCTTCCAGCCCATTCAATGCGTTGTCTTCCCAAGGGAGCGAGGGCGAGGTCTTTAACCTCGTGCTTTAAGGGAGCAGTTACGGTCATGAAAATTATCCTCTAAAAAATGAAACAGGTCTATAAACCTTCACGTACTTTAACAATATTTTCTGACAACTAACCATATTTTCTTGTAAATACTGATTCCCGATCTATCAGCAAAGGTAATTTTTCCATTTATGTACCAAGATATATCAGATTTGATATAATAAAAATATGGAACAAACTGATAAACCTGTAGTTTAATTGCATAGACAGGTGAAAACTCCATCATTCACAGACACAGCACGAATAGAAACTGGTGTATTACTGCGGCAATTACAGCAAGGTGAAAATCTGGAAATGCCTTATTCTCGGCCAATGCCAAGTATTGGAACACGCTGTTATGAATTAAGGCTCAGAGATATAGATAAAAATTGGAGAATTATTTATAAAATTGACGATGATGCAATATTAATTGTGGAAGTATTTAACAAAAATTCTAGAGAAACACCAGATAGTGCAATTGATACCTACAAAAAACGATTAAGTAAATATGACAGAGATTAAGAGGATAAAATTTTATGGATAAATTAAAGAGAGAACGTCTAGAAGCTAAAGCTTGGAAAATTGGCACAGCGACAGAATTTTTGGAATTAACTCCAGAGGAAGCAGCATTAGTAGAAATTAAATTAGCTCTCAGTCGCAACTTGAAAGTAAGAAGACAAAATTTAATGACTCAGACTGATTTAGCCAATAAAATTCATTCTAGTCAACCCAGAATTGCTAATGCTGAAAATGGAGATCCTTCTGTTTCCATTGAGTTATTAATACGTGCAATGTTAGCTACTGATGCAACTCCCCAGGATATTGGCCAGATAATTGCTAGTGTTCAGGGGTGAGACTATTTTTTGATAACTAGCCATATTTTATCATAAATACTTATCAGCTAGTCCATACTACCTTCACCTGAGCTATAAGCAATATCAATACCTAATTTAACCTTTGGTTTTTTCATCTTTCTCTGGTAAGACTATAGCAACCTTGCGAGTTACCCAAGGAGGTATGTGAGTGCTAGTTCAATTTTTAGCTATTACGGGTTCAATGATCATATCTATTGCACCTATACCTAAAGCTACAGCCCAAACTTCAGAGAATTTACACAAAACTGCATTTATCAAAACAGCATTAACCCAACCACAACCAGAAACGCAAACTCAATTTTTTCAACAAGTTGGTATTGCTACTGCTAGTACCATCACTATGATAATTATGAGTTGGGGAGTCCGTCGTTTCCAAAAACGTTTAAGTAATAATTTACTAAAATCCTCTGAGTCTAATTCCCTAGAGGATCAACCCATTACCAAATTAATTAATCAACAACAACAGCAACATCTCCAAGAAGTTAAAACCAGACTATTTCAACTCGCGCAAGCTGGAATTTGGGTCAGTGGTAGTTTAATTATTTTAGGACTATTTCCTGCTACCCAAGCCCTACAAATTGGGATTCTCACCATTGCCAAAATTCCCATCAAATTAATAGTTGTTGGTGTGGTAACGTATGTCATAGTCCGGTTTACCTATGCCATCATAGATCATTTTACCTCTACCATCATCAGTGGTGGAGCATTACTAACTCCAGAAACTTCCGAACGTCTACAATTGAGAATATCCACATTTTCCGGTGTCACTAAAAGTATCACCACCATTATTTGGGTAGGTACAGGAATTTTAATGTCCTTAATTGCCTTGGGAATAAATATTGTTCCTCTTCTCGCTGGTGCTGGTTTAGTTGGTGTAGCGGTATCTCTCGCTTCTCAAAATCTAATTAAAGATGCAATTAACGGCTTTTTAATTATTTTAGAAGATCAATATGCCCTGGGTGATATGATTACAGTAGGTACTGTGGGCGGTTTAGTGGAAAAATTAAATTTGCGGATGACTCAAGTACGAGATGCGGAAGGACGTTTAATTACAATTCCTAATAGTGAAGTCAAAATAGTAGCTAATCTTTCCAGTCGTTGGTCACGGGCAGATTTAACTATTCCAGTTTCTTATCAAGCTAACATAGATGAGGCGTTAGAATTAATAGAAAACGTCGCTCTAGAGATGAATGAAGATCCCGAATGGCAACATCAAATTTTAGAAAAGCCTAATGTGTTGGGAGTAGAGAATTTTAGCGATCGCGGTTTAATGATTCGTGTATTAATTAAAACCCAACCTCTCAAACAATGGGGTGTAGCGCGAGAATATCGTCGTCGGTTAAAAATCAGCTTAGACGCAGCCGGAATTTACATACCCGTACCCCAACAAGCAAATTGGGTAAATGGATTTTAATTACAGGACTTACGCAACTGGTACATTACTAGGATATGTCAGATATCAACAATCTGTTTATTTGGAGGATTTATGCAGTCTGACGCACCCTATAACAGATTTTCGGTGTGACACTTGCGCAAGCGGAGTAGGGTAGGGGCGAACGGCCGTTCGCCCCTACTATTAGATTTTCCTTATCACTCAATTCAGTAATTGATAATTAAAAAAAATATATCATTAGCATTAGAATTAAATTCTTTTATATTTTCCCGTTCAAAGCTATCATTAAGGACATTACCAAAGATGATAACCTACAGGTGACATTTATGAGTGAGCAACTACTAGAACAAGATGCAATTAATAGCACTGAAGATAAAGAGATTGACTTAGAAGCTGCTTTTCAAGAATCTCAAATCCAAGACATTTTGGATAAATTAGATCAGGAATTAGTCGGATTAAAGTCCGTCAAAAACAAAATCAAAGAAATTGCGGCCTTGTTACTAGTTGATCGCATTCGTAAAAGCGTAGGATTGGATGCAGGTGCGCCAAGTCTCCACATGACATTTTTAGGCAATCCCGGTATGGGCAAGACTACCGTAGCCATGCGGATGGCAGAAATTCTCTATCGTTTAGAATATATACGGAGAGAAAACGTCATGTTAGTAACCAGAGATGACTTAGTTGGTCAAGGAATTGGCCAAACAGCACCCAAAACTAGAGAAGTTTTAAATAATGCTATGGGTGGCGTATTATTAGTAGATGAAGCCTATACATTATATCGTCCAGATCATCCTGGGGATTTTGGCTTAGAAGCCATTGAAATACTTATGCAGGTGATGGAAAACCAAAGAGATGATATTGTAGTTATTCTCGCCGGTTACAAAACACAAATGGAGCATTTTTTCCATAGTAATCCCGGTATGAATTCCCGCATTGGCTTACATATTGAATTTAATGATTATAGCGTTGACAATTTAATGATTATTGGTCAATCTATAGTCAAATCCCAAAACTATTGTTTTAGTCCAGAAGCGGAAACAGCCTTTCGAGAATATTTAATTAGACGTAAAACAATGCCCCATTTCGCTAATGCTCGCAGTGTTAGGAATGCAATAGATAGAGCAAGATTACGTCAAGCAAATCGTTTATTAGGTAGTGGGAAAAAATTAAATAAACAGGATTTAATTACCATTGAAGCAGTAGATATTTTGGCGAGTCGAGTATTTAGAGAAGGTGTTCCTGATTGTGAAACAGAAAGTTAGATAATTTGATAATTGGTAATTGGTGATTGTAAAATAATCCAAAATCCACCACCGCCCTGTTTAGAGTATAAAATAAAACAGGGTGAATTTTTATCGCCCCCTTGCCAATATAGTACATTTATACTTTACTATAGAAATAGTCTTGAAACCCGAAAAGACTTCTGGAACATGGACTAGAACAGGATATTAAGGGCTATTTCTATGATCAAGCATTATATTCTCAATCTTAACCCCACCGCCAAACATGAATGGGATCGTTGTATTTTACGTGATCCCCTGACTGCAAAACGTCCAGATATGGCTAAATTAATTTCCGAAGCCGTAGGTTCAGATACAGGTAGTTATTTAGTCAGTGTAAATATTGAAGTCACTGTATTAGAACAAGCATCAGGGCAAGTATTAGAACAGCTTTCGCTACCATTTCCAGAAGGGAATATAGCATCAATGCTAAGAGAAGCAGCGTAGATATTTAATGATAAACAATGCCTTGTACATTTTCTGCTTTGTTGGGTTAAGCTACAGCCTAACCCAACTCATTTATTTTTTATGCTCTAACTGAACTTACAAATTTAATTATTAATACGCTATTAGCCATTAAGTCTAATATCGTTTATTAAAATCTTAACAAAACTTAAATAACACAACTTGATGGTGATTAATCTCGTAGAAATAAAAAATATGCTGTGTCAAAATGTAGTCAAAACCAAAAATATTCTCAAAAAATTTAGCATTCGTACATCATAAATAAGAAGATCCTCCAGTTATTAAAAAACTTGAAGAAGTGGGGAATTTGATGAATCTTTAATTTGCTTTCTTAATTAACTATTCTACACTGCGGGTTTCTTTTTTCCAAAGATATTGGAGACTCTAATGTAACATCATTTTCGTGATATAATAAATAGTTGAATCAATATTTTGTTATCATCAACAATCAACATCTACCAAGAATAAAAAACCTATGCTTACCCAAGATAAAAAACAAATCAACTGGAAACCCATTATCAAAAAATTTGTTGCTGTAGTTGGTGAAAAAGGCGTAGTTCAACGCAAAGAAGAACTGCTGACTTATGAATGTGACGGTTTAACCAGCTATAAACAATGTCCTCCAGTTGTAGTATTACCCAGAACCACAGAACAAGTATCAGAAATTGTTAAAATTTGCAATCAATTCTCCGTTCCTTTTATTGCTAGAGGTTCAGGAACAGGTTTATCAGGTGGTGCTTTACCAACGGAAAATTCCGTTTTAATTGTCACTTCTTTAATGAGACAAATCCTCAGCATTGATTTAGAAAATCAACGGGCGGTAGTGCAACCAGGAGTTATTAATAGTTGGGTGACACAAGCAGTTAGCGGGGCTGGTTTTTATTTTGCACCAGACCCTTCTAGTCAAATTATTTGTTCAATTGGTGGCAATATTGCTGAAAATTCTGGAGGAGTACATTGTTTAAAATATGGTGTTACTACTAATCATGTTTTAGGTTTAAAACTTGTGCTTCCAGATGGGGAAATTGTTGATGTTGGCGGACAAATTCCGGAAATGCCAGGTTATGATTTAACAGGTGTATTTGTAGGCTCAGAAGGAACATTAGGAATTGCCACAGAAATCACTTTAAAAATTCTCAAAACTGCGGAATCAATTTGTGTATTATTAGCAGATTTTACCAGTGTAGAAGCTGCCGCCGCTAGTGTTTCTGATATTATCAGCGCGGGGATTATTCCCGGTGGTATGGAAATGATGGATAATATTAGTATTAATGCTGTAGAAGATGTTGTTGCTACTAATTGTTACCCCCGTGATGCTACAGCTATTTTATTAGTAGAAATTGATGGCTTAGAAGTGGAAGTTGCTGCTAATAAACAGCGCGTCACAGAAATTTGTAAAAAGAATGGGGCGCGAAATGTGACTACTGCCAGTGACCCAGAAACAAGATTAAAATTATGGAAAGGCAGAAAAGCAGCTTTTGCGGCTGCGGGTCATGTCAGCCCAGATTATTATGTGCAAGATGGGGTAATTCCTCGAACTCAATTACCCTATGTTCTTCAGGAAATTGAAAGATTAAGTAAGGAATATGGTTATCCCATTGCTAATGTTTTTCATGCTGGAGATGGGAATTTACACCCATTGATTTTATTTGATAACTCCATCTATGGGGAGTTGGAAAAAGTAGAAGAATTGGGAGGAGAAATTCTTAAACTGTGTGTGAAAGTAGGTGGCAGTATTTCCGGTGAACATGGTATTGGTGCTGATAAAAAATGCTATATGCCAGATATGTTTAGCGAAACTGATTTAGAAACTATGCAATGGGTAAGAGAGGTATTTAATCCCCAAGGTTTAGCAAATCCTGGGAAGATTTTCCCCACACCCCGCACTTGTGGAGAAGCGGCCAAAGCATCTATTCAACAATTCCCAGGTCTAGAAAGATTCTAAGAAAGAAGTCACCGAGTCAGGAGTCACCGAGTCAGGAGTCAGGAGTCAGGAGTCAGAATGAAGAATAAATATTTCTCTCTCCCCTGTTCCCTGTTCCCTGTTCCCTATTCCCTATTCTTTTTCATCCAAAAATATTTATATCTTTATTGAATCCGGATTATAGAATATAATTTTGTAGTTATATGAATATTAGCAATTTTAACTTATGTAAACGATGAGTTCTGTATTTCGACGGTTTTTTGTGTATTTTTTGTGTTGGGGATTTGTAGTTAGTTTAACAATATTTCCCATTTCTGCAAATCCTGGTTATGCTCAAAATTCTATGGCTGTGACTACAGAAATTCGCGGAGTTTGGCTGACTAATGTTGCTAGTGGTCTATTTTATATTCCTTGGGGTATTGAAAGGGCAATAAATCAATTAGCCACACTTAATTTTAATACTATTTATCCGGTAGTTTGGAATCGAGGTTATACCTTTTATAAAAGTCCTTTAGCGAAAAAAATTACAGGTTTAGATAGTGAACCGCTATTAGATTTAATTCATCGGAAAAATGATTTTTTAGCTAAGGTAATCAAATTAGCAAGACATCAAAATTTAACCATCATTCCTTGGTTTGAATATGGGTTAATGACTCCTCCCAGTTCGTCTTTAGCTAGACTACATCCAGGTTGGTTAACTATAGGACAGCAAGGTGTAAAATCTATATCAGATAATTTATTAGAAGATATGATCAATGGAGTTTATAATCAAGCTTGGTTAAATCCTTTGCATCCTCAAGTCCAGAATTTTATCCGAGGTTTAATTTTGGAAGTTGTCAAAAATTATAATGTAGATGGTATTCAAATTGATGATCATTTCGGCATGCCTGTACAATTCGGTTATGATCCTTTTACTGTAAAACTTTATCAAAAAGAACATCAAGGCAAAAACCCGCCGACTAATCCTTTAGATAAAGAATGGATGCGTTGGCGGGCTAATAAAATTACTGCTTTTATGGCAAGTATATCTAAAGCTGTAAAGGCAATTAAACCCTATGCAAAAATATCTCTTTCTCCTAATTCACAATATTTTGCTTATAAATATTATTTACAAGATTGGGAAAATTGGATTAAAGAGGATTTGATTGATGAGTTGATTTTACAAGTCTATCGCAGTGACAAAAACTCTTTTGTGAGAGAAATATCTAAACCTGTGATAAAATTAGCCATGAGTAAAATTCCCGTAGCTATTGGCATTTCTACAGGAACTTTATTAAAACCTGTAGATATTGATAAAATTAAGGAACAGATAGAAATAGTCCGTAATCAAAAGTTATTTGGTTTCTCCTTTTTCTATTGGGAAAGTTTATGGGGTTACATCGCCCCAGAATCTCCTTATCAGCGTCGTCGGGCTTTTTTAGAAATGTTTAATACTCAAGCCGTTAGACCATTAAAATTAAACAAGGGATAATGCAATTATCATCTGTTCAACCTAAATATAGAATTTTAAATTTTACATTCCAATGGGTTTTGGTGACTTTTTTGGGGTTTTTATCTAGTTTGTTGATGATTGAAATTAGTGAAAAACCAGATATGAGTATGATGGAAGCTGCTATGGGTAGTTTAGCGATCGCTATTCCCCAAAGTTATCTCCTCAGAAAAGCCATTTCTCCAGTAAAATGGGTATTATCTACCCTTATTCCTTGGGTAATAACCGCTGGAATTGGCATTGGTGTTTTAGGTTGGACTGTAACTACTACTAATTTTTTACCGATGAGAATTATTAACGGAATTATTGTTGGTGGTATAGGTGGTTTATTAATTGGTATCTCCCAGTGGTGGTTAGCTATTCCCCCCGCATTTCCTTCAGCATGGACATGGTTATTTGTCAATATTATGAGTTGGATCGTAGCTGTACCCATTGGTTCAACTGTAGGGTTATTTTTGCACAAAATTACTAATGTATTTTTAGCTGAAGTGGTAGGATTAGCTATTACCTGGTTATTGGTGGCAATATTCACAGGAATTGCGGCTGTGAGAATTATGAAAGATTTGTAATATGCTAAGATAATGAATTATTAAATTTTAAATTGTGATGACTCTACCTAATTGGATTACTTTTTCTCGATTGCTAGGAATACCTTTTTTGCTTTACGGATTATACAATCCCACCAATCAAGCAAGATGGATCTGTTTAAACATATTTTTAATTGCTGCATTAACTGATTGGTTAGATGGATATTTAGCTAGAAAATTGAACCAAATTAGTGAGTTAGGTAAGTTTCTTGATCCTTTAGTAGATAAATTATTGGTACTTGCACCATTATTAGTATTAGTAGAACTAGGAAAAATCCCGGCTTGGGCAGTTTTTGTAATTTTAGCACGGGAATTAGCGATCGCAGGTTGGCGAGTTAATCAAACTACTATTAGTGGTGCAAATATTTGGGGTAAACTGAAAACAGTTAGTCAAATTATCGCTATATCCTTACTAATTGCACCTTTATCATCAACTTGGCAAACTCCGGTTTTAATTGCTTTTTGGGTATCTGTTATATTAACAGTTGTTTCCGGGATTATTTATTTAATTCCTCAAAAAGTCGCTGAGTAAATCAATCTTGAAAAGAATTTATCACATATTCTGCATTTAACTCAACCTACTACTTTATAAATAATTCTCATCTAACAATTGTTCAAGAGTATAGGGACATTCTTCAGGAAAATCAACTTTAAAATTAGTTTTAATTTTAACTTGTTTTAAAGCTTTTGTATAGATATTATTGATTTCCTGTTGAAGATAATTATATAAATTTTTGGTTAGTCTCCCTTCAATTTGATCCCGAAAAGTTACTACCTCTGATCGCCAGTGATAAACATTATTTTCATATTCGGCTGTCCAATATTGTAATAATAATAAATGTTTAATAATTTGTATTAATAAACTACTAATAGCATTTTTCTTTTCGCTACCCAAGTCATCTAGCTCCTCAATTAAATTTTCTAAGTCTAATTCATTAAATCTTTTTTGTTTCAAAAGATTAATAGTTTCTGATAACCATTGTTGATCATCAATCTCATAAAGTTGTTTTAAATTAGTTATTAATGTCATAAATTTTACCTCAACCAAGTTTAATTATATCACTTAAATTTTACCAAAAAATTTAGGGATTTTACGAAATTTAATTATCTGATCTTTGATCTTTAAAAAATAATTAACCACAGATGAACGCAGATAAGCACAAATAATGCTATAATGGCTGTTAAGCTAATCTAAAATCAACGGCGTTGATGAAACCAAGTATAAATTCAGGTGTAAAGACGTTCCGGCGGAATGTCTCCACAACGGTTTGGATATCATCAAAAATTCATTTTCATGCATCAAATCAGCAACGCCAATTGATATAGTTTCTTATCACTCCTGCATTTAGTATAATGTTTTTAACAAATACAATAACTTAGGTTGACAAATGGTAACAGCTAATTCCTTACAGAAAGTTATTGATGCAGCACGTTCCTTGCCAATTAATGACAAACTTCAGTTGCTACAATCTATCGTACTTGATTTGCAACAGATGGATCAACTGGAAGTATTACAGGATTCTTTTTGGGAAAAACAATCCATAGATAAATTGCTTCAAGAACAGTCAATTCCTATCATTACTAATGTTCAATCCCTCACAGTTGATTTTTGGGAAGAAGATGAATCAATTGATGAATTTGAACAATTTGTTGTAGATAGTAGACAAACTGATAGGATGGATTGCAGCAACCGCTATTCGTCATAAATTACCACTTGTTACCCATAACCCTAAGGATTTTCAAAATATTCCCAACCTTGATATTCTTACTATTATCAATGGATAAGGAATCAGAATCAGGATTTATTTAGATGAGAAGATTAACAAGATTAAATATCACTTAACTATTATTTTATCCTGTACATCCTTAAACCCTGGACATCCTGATTCAGACTATTACTTCCCAAACACAGTAGTTAGAGAACGAGCGATATTTTTCGGCTGCATTGCATCCATCGCTGCGGTTGGTTCATAACCACAATGTACCATACAATCAACACATTTAGCATTACCACTAGCGCGGCCATACTGACTCCAATCAGTTTTATCTAGCAATTCTTGGAATGTTTGATAATAACCTTCATTCAACAAATAACAGGGTTTTTGCCAACCTAAAACACTATAACTAGGACTACCCCAAGGAGTACATTCATAGTCTTTTTCACCAATGAGAAAATCTAAGAATAGCGGGTTGTGATTAAAGTTCCAGTTTTTCTTTCCAGATGTGTAAGGTGTAAGAATTTCTCTAAATAAAGCGCGGGTTTGTTCTCTTTGCAGAAAATGATCTTGATCTGGAGCCCATTCATAACTGTAACCAGGAGAAATCATCATTCCATCAGTTTCCAAGGTTTCCAGAAAATCGAAAAATTCCTGCATTTCTTGAATATCACAACCTTCAAAAATAGTTGTGTTCGTAGCAACGCGAAAACCCTTAGCTTTAGCAGCGCGAATTGCTTGGACAGCAGTATCAAAAACCCCTTTTCTGTCCACACATTTATCATGCCATTCGCGCATTCCATCCAAATGCACGCTAAAAGTTAGATAGGGAGAAGGTTTAAACTTATCGAGACTTTTTTCTAGTAATAAACCATTTGTACATAAGTAAATATATTTCTTGCGTTCAATTAAACCTTGAACAATTTCACCAATTTGGGGATGTAGTAACGGTTCTCCACCAGGAATCGAAACAACAGGTGCGCCACATTCTTCCACTGCTGCAAAACACTGTTCTGGGGTAAGATTTTGTTTGAGAACTTCTGTAGGATGTTGGATTTTACCGCAACCAGTACAAGCTAGATTACACCGGAATAGCGGCTCTAACATTAATACCAGGGGAAAGCGTTTGCGTCCTAATAGACGTTGGGTAACTAAATACTTCCCAATATCAATTGCTTGTTGTAAATTAATCGCCATTTAATCATTCTCCTCTTTTAATTAGACCACACCGCAAAGCGGAAGTCAAAAGTTAAAAATCGAAAGTGGCAGGTAAAATTAATAAATAACATCTGTATAACATCTGTCATCTATCTACATAACCATTGGCCATAAACCAATCTACAGCATCCTTGAGGGCTACATTCAGAGGGGATTGAGGTAAACCTAATTCGCGGATAGCCTTAGAAGCATCATAATACATTGGTTGCTGTGCCATGCGAACACCATCTATGGGAACGCTGGGGGTTTTCCCTAGAGGTGCGAGGATTTTTTCGTCTATCCAAGCCACAGTTAGGGGTATCCAAGCTGGGATAGATGTTTGCGGTGCGGGTAAATTGGTGATTTGGGCAAGCTGTTCTAGGAGTTGTTTGAGGGTAAGATTTTGATTACCGAGAATATAGCGATCGCCTGATTTTCCTTTCTGTAAAGCTAATAAATGTCCTGTAGCTACATCTCGCACATCAATAAAATTTAACCCGGTATCCACATAAGCTGGCATTTGTCGCCGCAAAAACCGCAGAATAATATCCCCTGTTGGTGTAGGTTTAATATCAAAACCACCAATAGGACTACTAGGATTTACTATCACAATATCCTGACCTTTGTTTGCAGCTTCTATTGCGACTTGTTCAGCTAGGAATTTAGATTTTTTGTAATCTCCCACCAACTTTTCTACAGGACTTTGATGGGTTTCATCCACAATTTCCCCAAGTTTTCCCACACCAATAGCCGCCACAGAACTGGTATAAACTGTTCTTTGAATCCCCGCTGTTTCGGCTGCGGCTAAAATGTTGCGTGTCCCTTCCACATTATTAAAATATAACAAATCCCTGTCTTTTTGCCATAGGGAATAATGGGCAGCGACATGAAATAGGTAATCACAACCTCCCATCTGTTCCCAAATATTGGGGTCGTTTAAATCACCTTTAACAATATCTATTGCTAAACCCTGTAAATTATCTAAATTACTGTTCCTACGTACCAATGCTATAACTTGGTAATTCGATTGTAACAGCGATCGCACCACATGAGAACCAATAAACCCCGTACCACCAGTCACAAAAGCCCGCATTGAATAACCTCTCAATCCTCCATATTTTATTATCTATGTATCTAGGTAACTTTCCTCATTTTTTTGTTTTTCATCTTTTTTTACCATAAGTAGTCACATTCTTTACACTGTCTTGTTTTCAGCCTTGTTTGTTGCCCCGTCAGCATCCCAAATCCTGATAATATTGATAATTAATACTAAATATTAGTGTTTTATAAAGCTTGTCATGCAATTCTCTTGACCCTATGAAAAAAAATATAGCGAAAAATATAGTTTTAATTGGCGGTGGTCACAGTCATGCCATAGTATTAAAACTTTTTGGCATTCATCCACTCCCAGGAGTAAATTTAATTTTAATTACTCCAGATAGATATACACCCTATTCGGGAATGTTACCGGGACATATTGCCGGATTTTATCAATATCATGAATGTCATATTGACTTACAAAATTTATGTAAATTTGCCCATACAAAATTGTATCTTGATCAAGTAATTGGTCTAGACTTAAACCATCAAAAAGTGTTTTGTGTAAATCAACCTGCCATAGATTTTGACATTCTTTCTATTGATATTGGTAGCACCCCTGAAAAATCATCTATCTCAGGTGCAGCAGAATATACAATTGCCTCTAAACCCGTAACACAACTTTTAGAACATTGGCATCAATTACAAGAAAATATAGTCATCAATTCTCTAAAAAACCTCAGTATTGGCATTGTTGGTGGTGGTGCTGGTGGTGTAGAATTAGCATTATCAATGCAAACTGGGCTACAAAATTTAGGAATAGATAATTTACAAATAGACTTATGGCAACGTAGTGATCAATTAATGCCAAATTATCATCTATCGGTGCAGAAAATTATCAAGAAAACTTTAATTAATCACAATATAAAATTGCATTTAGGAGAAACAGTATTGGAAATTTCACCACAACAACAAAAATTGCAGGTTAAATGTCAATCTGGATTAGTAGTAGAATGTGATCAAGTGTTTTCGGTGACACAAGCATCAGCCGCAGATTGGGTTAAAAATTCCGGTATTGGCACAGATCCAAAAGGGTTTATTTTAGTTGATGATAATTTAAAATCTATTACCCACCCTCATATTTTTGCAGTCGGTGATATTGCCACAATGATTAATTATCATCTCCCCAAAGCGGGAGTTTTTGCAGTCCGTCAAGGTAAACCTTTGTATGAAAATTTGCGAAGGACAATTTTAGGAAAATCACTTATATGCTACAAACCACAAAAAGCATATTTGAGTTTAATTACCACAGGAAATAGACAAGCATTAGCTAATAGGGGCAGTTTGACTTTACCGCCGCATCCATTATTATGGAGCTGGAAAAACTGGATTGATCACCATTTTATGGCACAGTTTCAGATAGATTTCTTAGAGGTTGTTTTAAAAGTTTGAGATGGTTGTTTTCAACACCTCTAGATTGCCTCTAACTCCCCTTATTGAGGCTATGTTCAAAGAAGGTTCTCCCGATAGAATTGTACGCCTAATTTTATTGATTGCTTTATCCATGACTTCTGCGTGGTTAGAAGGTCAAAAAACTCAATCTCAAAGAAAACAATCTTATGTTTGTCGTTCTACAGAACAGAATGGAACTAGAAGAAGACATAGTGCTTTTTGGATCGGTTTGTACGGTTCTATTTGGATAGTTTCCATGAATCAGTGCCAAGAATTGGCTTTTTTAATGATGGCTCTAGTTCCCAATAAGCTGCCATTTTATCAGCAGGGGCTAAGGGATATGATGCTTATTCAGCAACCTTTTTAGCTTCTTTGTCGCCCCCTCAACCCCAAATCAAAACCCCCTCTCGGTATACCAAAAAAGGGGGTTTCGTGATGAAAAAATAAACCTGGCATCGAGCTATTTTGACGTAGGGCTACCCCTAAACTATCGTCGCCGCAGCAGCGTTTCACCTCTGAGTTCGGGAAGGGATCAGTGTGGTTCCACCGCGCCATAGACACCAGGAAAACCCGTTGGGAAGTCAAAAGTCAAAAGTCAAAAGTCAAAAATAAAGTTTTGAAATCTGAGTTTTAACATGACAGAAACCCTGAAGACTGCATTCGAGAAAGAGAAAAAAGAATGAGAGGTCAAGCCCTCGGTCTATTAGGACTTCTTTGCTACATACATTACTGTACTTCCACATAAAGCCTATGAACGGGTGTTCTGCCCGTGACCTTACCTACTTAACGTAGTGAGAACACTCATCTTGAGGTGGGCTTCCCACTTAGATGCTTTCAGCGGTTATCCGCTCCGAACTTGGCTACCCAGCGTCTACTGTTGGTACAATAACTGGT
>NZ_PGEM01000110.1:32801-33001 GCF_002934005.1 Cuspidothrix issatschenkoi CHARLIE-1
GTACTTCCGCCCCAGGTTGCGATGAGATATTCCTTGTGGGGAGTAAGGAGCTAACGGTGAGATACCACTCTGGCGAAGCTAGAATTCTAACTCATCTCCGTAAGCCGGAGAGAGGAAAGTTTCAGGTGGGCAGTTTGACTGGGGCGGTCGCCTCCTCAAAGGTAACGGAGGCGCGCAAAGGTTCCCTCCGCACGCTTGGA
>NZ_PGEM01000111.1 GCF_002934005.1 Cuspidothrix issatschenkoi CHARLIE-1
TAAACCAACAGAATCTCCCACATTAAGATGGATATTTCAGTGCTTCCAAGGTATTCATCTTTTGATGATACAAGGATTTCAACGAGTTCTGAACTTAACGGAGTCACACTGTCATATCTTGCAATTTTTACCTAATGCTTGTCAAAAATATTATTTTTCAACTTAACTATTCTCTATAGTTTTACGATTTTATCGGTTATCTTTTTTATAACTTATTACACACCTTCAATTAAATATTGTTTTTGAAACAGCTTTTAAACACCCATAAAAGCTTAACTTTTTGCGTTCATAATTTTGTTTGCTATTGATACGTAATTGTTCAAACCATAAGTTTTGATTTACTGTTGATGTAGTTTAATTATGCTACTTTTTGAAGTGCGGAATGTGGGTTATTAGTGTCTTTGCTAGGTCTATCATAAAGAGTGGCAATTTTTCGGACATTTCGAGCTAAATAACCTGTTTCTTCCCGTAATTCCCTGATGGCGGCGGTTTCTGCTGTTTCTGTGTTCACATCAAATTTACCCGCAGGAAGTTCAATTACAAATTCTCCTATGGCGTGTCTATATTGACGAACAAAAACAATTTCTTGATTTGCAGTTATCGGTAAAATTATTGCTATATCTGGTTTAATACTGACAAAATAATCATCTATAGTTTTGCCATTGGGTAATTTTATTTGGTCTTGTCTAACTTGACACATTGGCTCATCTATTACCATTTTTGAGCTTATTATTTGCCATTTTTGTAAATTTGTCATGATTGCATCTGGTAAATTAAATAATATTATTTACATAAAAATTCAGATCAGGTAAAAAGATCCCCAACTTTGTAACCTTATCTTTTTCTTCTCTTTGTCTTCTGCGGTTCGTTCCTTTTTAAATTTGGCGCATCTTTATACAGAATTGGTATTACTTATTTACTACTATTTTATAATTCTAAAGGTGAGATTGATTCTAGGATTGACAAATTTAGCCGTTTTCGGAATTTGATGTTGCCAACATTCCTGGGTTTTACCTTGCATCATTAATAAACTGCCGTGAGTTAAATTTATTTCTACCTTTTTCAAGGTTTTATTAAATCTATGTCGTAGTTGGAATTTTCTTGTACCACCAAAACTAACAGAGGCAATAATTGGATTTTTTCCTAATTCTGGTTCATCATCAGAGTGCCAACCCATGCTATCTTGACCATAACGATAAAGATTAATTAATACACTATTAAAAGATATATTTGCTATTTCTTCGACTCTCTGCTTAATAGATAACAAAACTGGTGTCCAAGGTATAGGATTCATAGTAATATGGGAATATGTATAGGATTTTCCCTCGTCTCCATACCATGCGGTTAATCTAGGTATATTCATTTCTTTACCATACAATTTAATTTTATCCTGTCGCCAATTAATTTCTGTTAGTAAATTTTCCAATATAATATCACTTTCTTGTTGAGAAAAATAGCTGGGATAAAACATCAGTTCTGTATCAGGAATAGAAATTAGATTTAATTGAGTTTCCTTATCATATTTCATAGTAAAGTATCGAAAAAATCACCTTAATTCTTGAGATTTATTTTGACGGATAGGAATTTTAATTAGGGGTTGCTGAAAAAGTTGTCTGTGAGGAGAGGGAACAGGGAACAGGGAACAGGGAACAGGGAACAGGGAACAGGGAACAGGGAACAGGGAACAGTATCAAACTTATATGCAAGGTTTTCAATTTCCACATCGTAAAAGCTTGCACTCTTTTTACATGAAAACG
>NZ_PGEM01000112.1 GCF_002934005.1 Cuspidothrix issatschenkoi CHARLIE-1
AAAACCGTATATATTTTTACTGCCAGATGTACGTATTAATATTGAATATGCGATGCTGCTTATGATACTTGTATATATACTACAAGTTGAAGTGCGGAATGTGGGTTCAAACCATAAGTTTTGATTGACTGTTGATGTAGTTTAATTATGCTACTTTTTGAAGTGCGGAATGTGGGATATAATATCATTTTTTATAAGCAAATTAACGAAATTGATAAAACCATCCCTAGAATATTATTTAAACCTTCAATATCTCGTCACTCTTTACCCTGATGCAGAAGAAGGTGGATATGTAGCAGAAATAAAAGATTTACCTGGATGTTTCACTCAAGGAGAAACCCTAGAAGAGATAATGAAAAATATTAATGAAGCGCGGGAATTATGGATTGAAACAGCTTATGAAGCAGGGGATAATATTCCTTTACCGAGTGAAAAAGATATCATAAATGATCCATTAGCTGAGTTTATTGGTGGGGTTTAACATGGGAGTTTAGCCCAGAATATAGATCAAGAATTATATGAATAATAAGATAAACCGAATATTTTTCACCATTAACAAATTGTTCTCGAATATTATTAACCTCCTCCCCCAAAGAGGAAGAGGTTAAGAAAAAGAATTAATATGGCCAAGTCCAATCGCGGATTTCTGGCATATCTTCGCCGTGTTTTTGGATATAATACTTATGTTCAATCAGCTTATCTTGTAATTTTTGTTTCACATAAGCAGCTTTAGAACCTAATTTTGCTACACGGTCAATGACATCCATTACTAAATGGAATCTATCTAAGTCATTCATCACCACCATATCAAAAGGTGTGGTTGTTGTTCCTTCTTCTTTATAACCACGCACATGAATATTTTGATGATTTGTATGGCGATAGGTAAGACGATGAATTAACCAAGGATAGCCATGAAATGCGAAAATAATCGGTTTATCAGTGGTGAAAATAGTATCAAAATCTTTGTTACTTAAACCGTGAGGATGTTCGCTTTTTGGTTGTAGTGTCATTAAGTCTACAACGTTGACAACACGCACTTTTAAATCTGGGAAATTTTGCCGCAAAATATCCACAGCAGCTAATGTTTCCAAGGTAGGAATATCACCAGCACAAGCCATAACTACATCTGGTTCACCATCTTGATCACTGCTTGCCCATTCCCAAATTCCTAAACCTTTGGTACAGTGTTTAATGGCTGCATCCATGTCTAAATATTGTAATGCTGGCTGTTTACCAGCTACAATTATATTCACATAGTTACGACTTTTTAAACAGTGGTCGGTTACTGACAGCAAAGTGTTAGCGTCAGGGGGAAGATAAACCCGAATGATTTCTGATTTTTTGTTAACTACATGATCAAGAAAACCGGGATCTTGATGAGAAAACCCGTTATGATCTTGTCGCCAAACGTGAGAAGTGAGCAAATAATTTAATGATGCAATTGGTCTTCTCCAAGAAATATGTCGGGTTGTTTTTAACCATTTGGCGTGTTGGTTAAACATGGAATCAATGATATGAATAAATGCTTCATAACAAGAGAAAAAACCATGACGACCTGTTAATAAATATCCTTCTAACCATCCTTGACAGTTGGTTTCACTCAGCATTTCCACTACCCGACCATTAGGTGATAAATGGTCATCTTCGGGAAGAATTTCTGCCGCCCAAGTGCGGTTTGTAACTTCTAACACTGGATCAAGTCGGTTTGATGCGGTTTCATCAGGTCCGAAAACTCGGAAGTTCTTACTTTCCAGGTTTTCTTTCATCACATCCCGGAGGAATTTTCCAGTAACTTTGGTTGCTTCGGCGTTGACTGTTCCCGGTTTCGGTACTTCTACTGCATAGTTGCAGAAATCGGGCATTTTTAAATCCCGTAGTAATATACCGCCATTGGCGTGGGGGTTGTCTCCCATGCGTCGTTGGCCTTGGGGTGCGAGTTCTGCAAGTTCAGGGAGAAGTGTACCGTTTGCGTCAAATAGTTCTTCTGGTTTGTAGCTTTTTAACCAATCTTCTAATAGTTGCAGATGTGCCGGTTTACCAGCTATATCACTAAAGGGGACTTGGTGCGATCGCCAATAATCCTCTGTTTTCTTTCCGTCCACTTCTTTGGGTCCAGTCCAACCTTTAGGAGTGCGTAAAATAATCATCGGCCATTGCGGTCGTTCTTTGAAACCATGTACCCGCGCTTCTCGTTGGATACCTTGAATTTCAGGAATAATGGTATCTAATGTTGCTGCCATTTTTTGGTGAACTTCCGCCGGATCAGAACCTTCAACAAAGTAAGGTTTATATCCATAGCCGATAAACAGGCTTTCTAGTTCCTCATGAGGTATCCGTGCTAATACTGTAGGATTGGCAATTTTATAACCATTCAAATGCAAGATGGGTAAAACTGCACCATCAGTTACAGGGTTGATAAATTTGTTAGAATGCCAACTCGTTGCTAAAGCTCCTGTTTCCGCTTCTCCGTCACCGACAACAGCCGCCACTAACAAGTCTGGGTTATCAAATACAGCACCAAAGGCATGAACTAAAGCATAACCGAGTTCTCCCCCTTCATGGATAGAACCGGGAGTTTCTGGGGCGACGTGACTGGGAATACCACCAGGAAAGGAAAATTGCTTAAATAGTTTTTGCATTCCTTCGGCATCTTGGGAGATGTTGGGGTAATACTCGCTATATGTTCCTTCTAAGTAGGTATTAGCCACAAGTCCGGGGCCACCATGTCCGGGTCCAGCGATATAGATGGTGCTGAGGTCATATTTTTTAATAACGCGGTTGAGGTGGGCGTAAATTAAGTTAAGTCCAGGTGTTGTTCCCCAATGTCCTAATAAACGGGGTTTAACGTGTTCCTGTTTGAGGGGTTCTTTGAGTAAAGGGTTGTCGAGGAGATATATTTGACCAACGGAGAGATAATTTGCCGCCCGCCAATAGGCGTTGATTTTCTGTAGTTCATTATCCGATAATGGTTTGGCTGGGGTTGTCGTCGCTAAGGTCATTTTCAACTCCAAAAAGGTATTTGCACCAATCAGGTGTATTGTAGCAATACCAATAGAAAATGAGATCTTTAAGATTAGGTAAAAAAGCTAAACAAGTTTTTATATCTCTCCTATTTCAGTCATGGCAAATCTTGTTAATTTTTGTCAAATATTTTGTGAGGATGTGGATCGATCACCGTTTTGGATGTGAAGGAATTGAGGTGGTGGTTGTCAACTAACCTCATGATTAATACCTATAAATAAAAATTATATGTATATAGAGTCATAATACAAACTTATTGTTTCTACGGTTTCACAACCCTAATCACATCTTGATATATTCACAGAAGTATTTATATAAACATAGTAAAAAAAGCAACACTTAAATTTAATAATTTCTTTTATAAAAAATCAGGCTAGTCATGCTAATGTTTTAATCTCTTTATATTCCTTAGCTGCTTCAGCTTATGCATCTGCATTCTTTACACCCACAACATCTGGAAGAATTAGTTAATAGTAGTGGTATAAATTTAGACTTAATAAATTTAAACTTTAAATCTCTTCAAGGTAGCAATGTCTATGAATATCTCCTCATTTCTGACCAACTTCCCCGCACCAATACAGGGATGATTAAAAGCGCGTGGTTACAGCGTTATACCCATCTTACAGCAGGTGGTTGGTGGTGTTCTGGACTCGATCCCCTCAACAACTGGCAGAAAATGGAATGGGGATGCTTTAAACCCAACCAACCGCGTCAAAATCAAAAAGGGAAAACCATTAAATATGAACATCCTCCTAGCACACCCACACGCATATTTTGTTTACGCATATCATTAGAAATATGGCAACAAATCGGCCAACGCTATAACTTAAAATTACCAGAAAATATTACTATTAATCATGATGGTGAAGCCGAAGGTTTTTGGTCATGGGTAATTAAAAATAAAATATCTATTATTATTTGTGAAGGTGTGAAAAAAGCCGCCACACTTTTAAGTCAAGGATATGTTGCCATTGCTATTCCTGGTATTACTAGCGGTTATCGAGTCATTAAAGATGAATTTGGGCAAGTCACCCGACGGCAATTAATTCCAGATTTAGCAACATTCACAACTATAAAACGCAACTTTTATATTTGCTTTGATTTTGAAACCCAAGCAAAAAAAATTGCCGCAGTCAATAATGCTATTTCTCAACTTGGTTGTTTATTTCAACAACAAAATTGTCATGTAAAAGTTGTAGAACTACCAGGTAAAGAAAAAGGAGTAGATGAATTTGTTATTGCTAAAGGTATCACATCCTTTGATAAAATTTATCGTCAAAGTCCAGATTTAGATATTTATATTGCCCAAACAAAACCCCATACAGAATTAACTATTACCCCTGCAATGACTGTTAACTCTCCTTATTTGGGAAAAATTCCCTTTCCTACTTCTGGTTTAGTGGGAGTTAAATCAGCTAAAGGTACAGGTAAAACCACAGCTTTACAAGAGATTGTAAAAACAGCACAAAGCCAGAATCAATCAGTTTTATTAATTACCCATAGAATTATTTTAGGACGTTTTCTCTGTGAAAAAATCGGCATTCAATGGGGAATTGACCATGCAGCATGGAGTATAGAAAGTGATGAATTACCTGTTAAATACCCATTCGTAATTACGCCATCTTTAGGATTATGTGTAGATTCAATTTGGAAATTAACCCCCCAAGAATGGCAGGGAGCAATATTAATTTTAGATGAAGTTGAACAATCTCTATGGCATTTACTCAACAGTAACACCTGTAAACAAAAACGAGTAAAAATCCTTCGCATCTTTCAACAACTAATTTCTACAGTTCTCACAACAGGTGGTTTAATAATTGCCCAAGATGCCGATTTATCAGATGTATCTCTAGAATATTTACAATCTTTAGCAGGAATTAAATTAACACCTTGGGTACTTATTAATAAATGGAAACCGGAAAAAGGTTGGGATATAACTTTTTATGATTCACCTAATCCCACACCTCTCATTCATCAATTAGAATTAGATTTAATGGCTGGACGTAAATGCTATGTGACTACGGATAGTCGTTCTGGTCGTTACAGTTGTGAAACTATTGAACGTTACTTACGAGAACGTTTACAAAAACTCAGAAGAGAATTTCCTGAAACCTTGGTAGTTAGCAGTCATACTACTAATACACCAGGTCATGCAGCAGTTGATTTAATAGCAGCTATTAATCAAAAAATCACTAATTATGATACTGTTTTTGTTACCCCTAGTTTGGGAACAGGAATTAGTATTGATGTGCAACACTTTGACCGAGTTTATGGGATTTTTCAAGGCGTAATTCCTGACTCAGAAGCTCGTCAAGCTTTAGCAAGAGTACGGGATAATGTTCCCCGTGTGGTATGGTGTGCTAAACGCGGTATTGGCTTAATTGGCAGTGGTAGTACAAATTATCGTTTACTATCTCATTGGTATCAGGAAAATCAAAAAGAAAACTTAGCTTTATTAAGTCCATTACATAAAATAGATGTAGATTTACCTCTAGTTTATGATCCCATTCATTTACGAACTTGGGCAAAATTATCTGCTAGAGTTAATGCTTCTATCGGTCTGTATCGTCAATCAATGCAAGATGGTTTAATAGCTGATGGTCATCAAATGCAAATGCGAAGTAATGAAGTGCAAAATAATATTCTCCGTGATTTGCGTTTAGCCTTTTTTGCCACTGAACCCAGTGATTTAGAAAACCGCAAACGGCTAATTTTACAAATTGTGCAAGTCCAGAAAGATTGGGCGCAAAGTCGACAAAAATCCAAGGAAATTAAACGCAAAATTAAAGAAATTAAACAACAAAATCAATTAGCAGCGGCCAATTCTGTGGCTAATGCTAGGGATATTGATTATTGTGAATATGAACAGCTATTAACTAAACATTCTCTGAGTAATACTGAACGACATCAAGTTAATAAATATACTCTCAAACAAAGATATGGAATTGTAATCACTCCTGAACTTAAATTACTCGATGAAAAAGGTTATTATGGACAATTATTAATTCACTATTATCTGACTCACGAAAGTGAATATTTTCATGTTAGAGATCAACAAGAATGGAGTCAACAGTTACTTTGGGGTGAAGGTAAAGTGTTTCTGCCAGATTTAAAAACCTATACCCTGAAAGTAGAAGCTATGCGGGCTTTGGGAATGTTACAATTTCTGGAAACCCAAAGAGTATTTCAGGAACATGACTCAGATTTGATTTGGCTAAAAAATGTGGCTTTACAAAGTAGTAAACACATTAAACGCGCTTTGGGTATTGATTTACTCAGGGGTAAAGAATCTGTTTCAGGTATTAAAATATTAAACCGACTTTTGGGTTTATTAGGTTTGAAGTTACAACAAGTTAATAATGGTTATCAAATTGATTGGCAAACTTTAAATGATGACAGACAAAAAATATTTGCTGTTTGGCAACAGCGAGACGATTCAATGTTAAATTCTTTACAGAGTATGCGGCACGGAAGTTCGTCCGTACAGGAGTTCAGGAAAGTAGGTAACAGTCAACAGTCAAAAGTTAACTAATGAATATAAGTATCAATTTTGATGTTGTTAATGCTTTACACCAGCAGGGTTTAGATCATTATCATAGCGGTAATTATCAACAAGCGATCGCTAATTTTGATGGAGCTTTAGAATTGTATGGTGATTTTGCCATGGTTTATATTAATCGTGGCAATATATTTCATATTTTAGGCAATTATGAAAAGGCTATAGATGATTATAATCAATGTATAAAAATTAATCCTACTTTAGCAGAAGCTTATCATAATCTTGGGAATAGTTATTATGCTTTGCAAGATTATCAAACTGCTATTAATAATTACAATCGTTCCTTAGAAATTAATCCTAAATTTGCTGCTGCTTACTACAACCGAGGTTTAATTTATGGACACCTCCAAGATTATTATCAAGCAATTGCTGATTTTAATCAAGCATTGAAAATTGTTCCTGATGATATTCAAGCATACTATCAACGCGGTTTAACTTATAGCAATTTGGGAGATTATGAAAATGCAATTAGTGACTATAACCAAGCATTACAAATTGATCCCACATTAGCTATAGTATATGGTTTTCGAGCTAATGCACATCACCAAATGGGAAATTATGATCATGCTATTAAAGACTATGATCAAGCTTTACAAATAAATCCTGATTTAGCAACAGCTTACTATGGACGGGGGACGGTGCGAGAAGCAGTTCAAGACTTGAATAGTGCGGTTGCAGATTATACTCAATGTCTAGCTATCACTCCAGATTTTGCCCCAGCATATTGTAAACGGGGTGATGCTTATAAATTATTAGGAAATATACACACAGCTATTCAGGACTACAACCAAGCTTTAGAGATAGATAATGATTTATTAGCGGCCTACTATCATCGTGGTAATTGTCATTATTTGGCAAAGGATTTTACTAGTGCAATTAGTGATTTTACTGAAGCTTTACGATTAGATTCCCAGTCTGCTGTATTTTATAGCGATCGCGCCAATGCTCGTTATGCCCTGAAGGACTATCGAAAAGCAGTATCAGACTACACAAAAGCAATCAATATTAACCCTAACATAGCTGAGGACTGGTTTAATCGCGGTCGTAGTCATTTCCTTTTAGGAGAGTTAAATTTAGCATTAACAGATTTAAACCAAGCTATAGAATTACAACCCCGTTATCCTTCAGCCTATTTAGTGAGGGCAGACATACATAAAAATATGGGTAATCAAATGGAAACAATCAGCGATTTACGCAAAGCGGCGGATCTTTATTTGCAGTCAGGAAATACCCGATATTACCAGGAAATTACTAATCTAATTTCTAAAATTTCTGAGTTACAATTTTAACTTTTTCCTAAGTTATTAAGCTCAAGCCATATACCAGAGATTATTTTTCTGAAAGAGAATATTATGAAGATTGAAACATTAAAACAACGCTTAGACAAAAATCGCCCTATAATTACGGTTACTCTAAGAATGCCAGAAGAATTGAAACAACTTGCACCGATACTTGGTTTTTGTGGTTATCAACCATTAATTCGTGCATACATTGGACAGGGAATGAGAGTAGATTTAGAAAAGTTAGAAAATAATACAGTTAATGCTTTAATTGCTAGTTTAAAACGACATGGTGTGAGTGATGATGTTATTCATGAAGCCCTAACGGAAATCGTTAATGGTTAAATGTTACCCATTTATTTGTATGATTTATCCCATGATAGATTACCTGTACCATCAATGAGGTCAAGGGTATGACTCTTGTTAAAGTAAATCAAAGACACTACCCTAAAGGGGATATTTCTCGTCGAGTCATGGCCTTAGCTATTGACTTCTTTGGTGCATGGCTACTGAGTTCTATCGTCAGAACTAATCAAATGGGTATTCAATTTGCCCAAATATTTGTTTTTATTTTTGCTTGGATAATTTTCCGTGTTGTCATAGTTTACAACAATCAAGGACAAAGTTTAGGACGTTGGGCATTTGATTTAAAGATCCTAGAAGTAGCAAATGGGGAAATAGTCAACAGAATCCCCCAATTTCAGACATTATTGCTCAGAGAGGGTATTATTTGCTTTTCTAGCTTATTATTATCCATTTTCTTGGGGAATATCATCCTCAATCCTGCGGCTGTAGTGCTGTTGCTGCCCCTAGTCATTGACGGCGGTGCAGCTTTATCCGATACTCAGATGCGTCAGGCTTTCCATGACCGCTTCTTTAACACGGTTATCGTTTCTTCCCGGCGTGGTTATTCATTAGATATAAAAATTAAACGGTTGGTTGAAAAATTGCCGCGAAATATGAGATAATAACCATTTGTGTTAATTCTCCCGGCTTTACAGTTTGTAAGATTATGGCAAAGAGCAAAGGTGCGCGCATAATAGTGACACTAGAATGCACCGAGTGTCGGACAAATCCAGATAAACGTTCCCCTGGCGTATCCCGCTATACCAGCACTAAAAACCGTCGGAACACAACCAACCGCTTAGAACTGAAAAAGTTCTGTACTCACTGCAATAAACACACAGTTCACAAGGAAATTAAGTAAGAATGAGTTATTATCGCCGTCGTCTTTCTCCTATTAAGCCCGGAGATCCCATTGATTATAAAGATGTAGATTTGTTGCGTAAGTTTGTTACAGAACGTGGTAAAATCTTACCTCGGAGAATTACAGGCTTAACTTGTCAGCAACAACGCGCCCTAACTCTGGCCATTAAACGCGCCCGCATTGTGGCATTGTTGCCCTTCATTAACGCAGAAGGCTAAAAAGATTTTGGATTTTGGATTTTGGATTTTAGATAAAGATCCAAAAAGTAACGTTAGTACAATTAACCGCTTACTTTCAGTCCAAAATCTAAAATTTGATTAATCCTAAAGGAATGTATAATTAAATTCCAGACTTCAAATCTTGAGATTTGGATGATGAGCAATAGGGAAAAGGGAACAGAGCAGGGTTAATAAACCTAACCATTACCAATTACCAACCTAAACTAGATAACTAGCAACTTGGGTGACTACTCATTTAATCTAAAATCTAAAATCTAAAAATTACTAAAAAGCGCGACAGTTGTGGATAAGGGGACGTTAGTTGAATTTAGGATTCAAGGCGATTGCCGGCTGGGAGTGGTAGATCGTCCAGACGGTAAAACTCGTTGGTTTGTGGTAGATGAACGTGGTCAATCCCATAGCCTCGCGCCTCGCCAAATGACCTACACAGTTAACGGAGAGACCTATAAACCGGGAGACATTTCTGGGTTTTTAGCGGAAGTAAAACCTTATCTAGATCCATCTAGTTTGGAAGTAGCGTGGGAATTATTAATTGAAGATGGGGAAACTGTTACCCCCAGCCAAATGGCAAATTTACTATTTTCGGCATCAACACCACCCCAGTGTTATGCCGCCCATTGTTTATTATCAGAAGATAAACTTTATTTCAAACAAAAAGGCGACGCTTACGAACCGCGCAGCGCGACACAAGTAGCAGAACGCAAACACCAAATAGAAGTAGAAGCACAAAAAGCTAAGGGACAGCAGGAGTTTTTAGCCCGTGTAGAACAGGCACTTCGAGGTGAAACAGTAGAATGGCAACGACAGGATCGCCAGAGGTTAGAGGCTATCGAAAAATATGCCACACTCCTGGCGGATATTGTTAAGATGGGGATAAATTACGACTCTTTAGCTCGTGCTTGTCCGCCGCCAGCCCCAGTATTAGAAACTATGAATATGCTGGGACGTTCTGCAACTCCCCAGGCTGCCTTTCAACTCTTGATAGATTTGGGTTGGTGGAGTCCCCATGAAAATCTGTTCCTGCGCCGTTCATCAATTTCCGTTCAATTTCCGCAAAAGGTATTAGAAGTGGCGCAAGAACGTTTGGATTTCCCTCCCACAGATTTAGATACAAACCGTCTCGATCTGACTCATCTCAAGGTCTACACTATTGATGATGAAAGCACCACAGAAATAGACGATGGTTTGAGTTGGGAGATATTATCAGACGGCAAAGAACGGTTATGGGTACATATAGCCGATCCCACTAGATTATTAATACCAGATGATGAATTGGATTTAGAAGCCAGAAAGCGGGGTAGTACGGTTTATCTACCGACGGGGATGATTCCCATGTTTCCAGAGGTTTTGGCCACAGGTCCAATGAGTTTAGTACAGGGGAAAGTCTGTTGCGCCCTGAGTTTTGGCGTGATTTTAGATGAAGTTGGGGCTGTAGCAGATTATTGTATACAGGCTGGTTTGATTAAGCCTACCTATCGCCTCACCTATGAAGATGTGGATGAGATGTTACAGTTAGGTGTTCAGGCAGAACCAGAAATTGAAGCGATCGCTAATTGGGCAAAAAAACGCAAAGATTGGCGTTATGCCCAAGGTGCTATTAGTATTAATATGCCCGAAGCGATGATCAAAGTCAAAGACGATGACATCAACATTGATATTTTAGATGATTCCCCATCCCGGCAGTTAGTCGCAGAAATGATGATTCTTGCCGGTGAAGTAGCCGCCCGTTACGGTCAAACCCATAACATCCCCCTACCATTTCGCGGCCAACCCCAACCAGAATTGCCCCCAGACGAAGAATTACTCCTACTACCCGCCGGCTTCGTCCGTTCCTGTGCCATGCGCCGTTGTATGCCTAAGAGCGAAATGAGCATTACACCGGTGCGCCATGCTGGTTTAGGGTTAGATACTTATACACAAGCTACCTCCCCCATTCGTCGTTATAGTGACCTACTCACCCACTTCCAATTAAAAGCCCATTTACGGGGTGAAGGTTTACCTTTCTCGGCGGAACAACTCAGAGAAGTGATGATGACAGTCCTCAGCACCACCCAAGAAGTAACCATGGTGGAACGACAAACTAATAGATATTACGCTTTAGAATATTTACGTCGTCATCCTGAGGAAGTTTGGCAGGTGACGGTATTAATGTGGTTACGAGAAGATAGTAATTTAGCTCTAATTTTATTAGAAGATTTGGGTTTACAATTGCCAATGTCCTTCCGTCGTTCTGTCAGTTTGGGAGAACATTTATTTGTGAAAGTCAGTTTGGCTGACCCCCAAAAAGACATGATTCACTTCCAAGAAATTATCTACCAAGAAGCGCAATCAATGAGTAATTAGGGTTTGTATAAATAATATTTTGCCAATAGGTACTATTCTGAGGAATTCCCAACAAAGATAATCCCAACTTCAGAGTTTTTGCTGTTAAATCACTTAACATTAACAGCTAAGTTCTAGCAGGTTTTTCAGATTGAATGCAGATGAAAATGGGTTGTATTTTTTATCATCTATTACCGGGAGTGTTTGTTATTACAGGCATTCCTTTCTTTTTTTGTACAGATACTACCTGATGATGTCTATAATGGCGAAAAGTATCGCTTTCCTGTGCTAAAAAGTCCTGTAGCAACAAAATTTAGGAAAAATAAACAGGTAACTCCTTTACAACTACGCTTGGATGCAATTATTATGTTAGATGACATATTATTTATTACATCAAGCAGTTGAATGGATGCTAAATTTGATGGATAACCACACTCCCAAACCAATCATCAAGACTCAGAAAGATTCTGTATTAGCTCGTCCTCGTCTACAGAAAAAAGAAAATCAACCCAATCTTCTTTCTTTAAAGGAAGCATTTGATCTAGAAACTTTAGAGAAAAATCCTTGGGGACAATTTTTATTATTTATAGAAGACTTCTATAAATATTTTACACCGCGTCCCCAAGAAGAACTAGAAAAACGAGCAAAAATCATCCAAAATGCTATTCGCATCCTTAACGAACATCATCAAGAATCTTGGGTTGAAATATTAACCATAATTCCCCAAGCAGAAAGAGTAGAATCAGATGAATTTTATCAGGAGATTTCCAGATATAAAAGATTCACACCGCAAGAAGTTTATCAAGCATCTCAGACAACTATTAAAGTAATACTTAATCACGATAAATATGGATTTGTAGATGGCAAAATAGATGCTGAGAGAATTAATCGTAAGACTCAACTGAATGAAACCATAGATTACTTTCATAACAATCAATATAAAACTTATTTCATTATTGCCCAACTACCAGAATTAGTTCCTGAAGATGCTAAACCAATGTTTGCAGCATCAAAAGCTTTTCAGGACATGATTGCTGCCAGTCCAAATGTTAAACTTGAAGAGTTTAGCATGACTTTCATGAGGCGTTTTCGATTAACCCGTGCTGACATAAAAGATGATTATGCTCAATTTAAGGACCAGGAAAAGGATCAAATTGAGAGAGACTTGAGAACTCAAATTAATATTTTAGAACAAGAAAAATTAGCACTAGAACAGCAGTTAGAAAAAACTCGTAACCAGGCACGTCAAGAAGCTGTAATTTACATAGCTAATGCTCTCCAAAATGGTAGACAACCTGCTTTAAATCAAATACAGCAGATGATTAGTTTATTAGAATTGCAAATAGAAGAAACGGGAGAACCAGAACTTGATTCTGACAAAGCTTTGAGCCTATTTATTATCCTCCGTAACCTGATGGAAACATTTCAGGAGTTGGGAATAGAACCTTACCCTAAATCATTGAGAGGTAAATTAGAAATATCTCAAAATCAACTTTCAGAATATGCCTATATGGAAGGAAAAGCATTTACAAATGAACAGGAAATTAAACAAGTAGAGTGTATTCGACAAGGATGGAAAGTAGAAGAAACAGTCATCACACCTGCAAAAGTGAGAGAGTTAAATAGTTAGCCTTGGCGACTGGAAGTTGCGGCTATACAAACTAAGTCCGCCTACACGGACTAAGGAAAAATCAAGAATTTAAAACCCACCTGTGTGGGTTTTACCTCTATTAAAATCACCAAATTACACACAAAACCAGGGGAGAATGAAAAATGACTAACGTAGCAATTTTACTTGATCTGGACAATATCAAACCCGAACTTCAAGAAATAGAAGATATTTGTAGACAGTATGGTAATGTCAAGGAACGTCGGGCATTTTCCAACACTCCAGCCGTTCGTGCAATCTATGGTGCTAAATTACGCGCATTAGAATACAGGTTTGAATTAACTCCTGGAGTTGATATTGTTCGCCAGGAAGTTGATAATTTAATTTTTCGCACTGCAAAAGAATTAATTGATAATTCTCAGCTAGGTATTAAAATAATTGCTGTAGTTAGTAATGATAATGATTATGCAAATTTATTTGCACAGCTTAAAAAGAAAGGAATTAAAACTGTAGCTATTGGTAATAACCACATAGGAAATAGACTAAGGGAAACAGCAAATCATATTGAATTTCTCACAAATGTTCTGCGTCCTACCTATTTAGGTATTGATTTAGGAACTACCAATACTGTGATAGCACAAGCAAGACAAACACCACAACAAAGATTGGCTGCAAATGCTATTAGTATTCCTGTAATAGGTGAGATGGGAGGGTTACAAAAGACAGAATTAATTCCTTCTTCTGTCCGCTTCTCTCAATTAGATAAATCAGAAATTGGGAAGCACGTGCGTAGTCAATACTATGCTTTTAGAGATCAAACAATTCTAGCTTGGAAACATGATATTGGTACTCTTAAAGATGGTGAAAATTTTGAATATGAATTGAATATTGGTAAGATTAAACCGGAAAAAGCAGCCGGTGAAGTTTTAAAATTCTGTCGTAAGGAGTTAATTAACCAACAAGTTGATGTGGGAGGAGGTATAGTGATTACTCATCCTGCATCTTACGAACCTGATGCCATAAAAGCAACAAGAGAAGCAGCTAAATTAGCTGGTTGGAAAGAAGATGATATTGTCCTATTAGCAGAACCAAAAGCAGCTTTATATGATTTTCTGCACAGATTTACTAATGGGGAAATTTTTCCTAATTTAGATACCAGTCGCTCTTTAAATATCCTAGTTTATGACTTAGGTGGTGGAACATTAGATACTTCACTACACAAGGTTGAATGGAATAGTGATATTTCCCAGTTTATTATTGATGATATTTCCATTGGTTCTCGCACCAGAGTAGGTGGTGATCAAGTTGATGAAAAAATTGTTGCTTACCTATTTGATAAATATAGCAGAATTCAGAGATTATCTGCACCTGATCAGAAAAAACTCCGCCATGAATTGAGAATTTATGCCGAAAAATTTAAGCAAGTGTGGGGAGCAAAATATATTCATAGTCAAGATCAAGAAGAGTTTAAATTACAATTTAACTATCTGGCTTTAGATGGTAATTTTCCGATTACCTATAGTATCAACTATCGTCAGATGCAGGAAGCACTAAAAGACCTGTTATGTCTAGACATTCAACCTGACTTAATTGATAAATTAGATCCAAAAACGGCTTTTGATGAATCTCCATTTACAGATCGTCGTGATACCTTTGTTGTCCCTGTTTTGGATGTGCTATTAAAAGCTAAAGATACATTGGGCAAACTACCGAAAATAGATGCAATTCTTCTCAACGGTGGAATGACCTATTTTCCACTGGTTACGGAGCGTTTAGAAAGACTTTTACCAGGAACATTAATTCTCTCACAAGGAGATCCAGATTTAGCTGTTGCTCGTGGTGCTGCACTTTATGCTTCTGGTACATTAGAACCTCCACATAAAGGAGGTATGAGTGGGATTAACCCCACAAATATTTGGCTAGAAGTTAAAGATTCCAATACTGAAGAATCTCAACTAGAATTATTAATTTCTCAGGGGCAAAAATATCCTTATCGAACAACTTTGAATGGATTTCGTCTCCCAATGATGGAAAAAGGTTTGATTGAATTTAATGTTTGGGTGGGTATGGGTTCAAAACCAAAGCAAAATACAAGCTTACAACGCAGACGCTATGTTAATGCAGAGAAAATTAGGGCTGCTAATATTCAACCAGGGGACTATTTAAACTTGGAAGTTGAATATACATTTGATGAGCGATTATGGTTGACACTTGTACATCGAGATCGTCCAGATTGTCGTTTTCCCTTATTAGTTTCTGAGGAAATAGAAACGATAGATACAAAAACTACCCCAGTTATCACAGAAGAAAGTCCTAGAGATCCTAAAGAATTAATTCCCAATATTCCCCGCGCACGGATAGGCAGGGAAGCAGATCCTAGTGTTCTGGTACAATTTACTCAGTGGGGTAGGGTGACATTAAGCCTTTCTCAATCAGGATTTCCAAATGGAAGGGTTCAGCAGGAAAGAAGACAACTAGAAAGTCAAACTCGTCAAGCCGGAAATCGTCTATCAATTGTGCAAAGTTTGCTGCAATGGTTGGAACAAGGAAGTAATATTAAAGCTGATTTGCAAAGGACAAGGCAAACAGTAGCAGTGATGGCTTTATCTAATATTATCCAAGTTCTACCTTCCGATGCTGCTGACTTTCAAACTAGAGAATTAGAACAAAGATATCATAGTTGGATTCTGCGACAATTTGAGTCTGGTTTATCTCGCTTGCAATCTAATAATGAACTCTATTCAGCGATCGCCCATACTCCCGGTAAACTTTTGTGGTCAGATTTTGGCGAGTTAATTTACCAACAATTCTCAGAAATATCAAACCAACCCCGTGCTGTTTATTTACTTAACTCCTTTGGAATTTGTGCAGAACCTTCTACTAAAAATATCACTAGATTGCAATCTATTATTCAAGCTAATTCACCTTTAGCTTTACGTCAAAAAGCTTTTTGGGCTTTAGCGAGAATTATCAGTCTTGGTCAACCTGCGGAATGGCGAGCTAAACTTATAGATGTGGAAAATGTAGCATCTTTTGTTTTAGATCAGCTAAAAAATCGCATCACTGAACCACAAATTGTGCTTGATGCTTTAGTTTGTCTTTATCAATGTATTCTGTGGCATATTAATGGACATTTATTGCATGGTAGAATTGTTAATGAAATTCTATCGCTAGGAAAAGTTTATCTACCTTGTAATACTAAGATGAAAGGTTTTCCGCAGATTGAGAAGAACTTTAATCGTAAGTTGGAACTTATAGAAGTTGCTTTCAATCTCGATAAAGCAAAAGGTACAGATATTGTTGATATAATAAGTATACTAGAAAAGGTTACTCAAACACAAGATAACTGACATCCTCAAGATATCAGATCACCCTCTTTTAAGAAACACTAGCTAAACCCCTGATTATAGCGATATGCACTTAAACAAAGTAAATAATAGCCCCCTCCTCGCTTGCGGGGAGGGGGTTTGGGGTGGGGTTGTTATATCATTTTAAACCCCTAAATTTAATGTTAAAATAAACGGAGATCAAGCTGGTGCGATCGCTGATTATACTCAAGCTATCACCATTGATCCTCAAGATGCCGAATCCTACTCCAACCGGGGAGTTGCTAAATCTGATTTAGGCGATAAAACAGGTGCGATTAAAGATTTAGAAACTGCTAAACAACTATTTCAACAACAAGGTAATACACAATTTGCTCAAAAAGTACAAGAAGTATTGAATAAATTGTAGCTACCATTATCTTTATTTTACCTTCTATCCTCTACCCATGCATTAACCAACCCCAATCAAAAACAACCAAACTAACACCACAACCACTAGCTTCCGCTAACCGAGAATCAAGAGTTGCTAATGGTAAATTTGACCGCAAAGCTAACTCTAAATAAGCAGCATCATCAGCAGCTAAACCTTCCCGTCTTGCTAGTTTAAAAGTTGCATCTAAAGCATTTTCATCTGTAGGGGTTTAGCAATGCTAAATCCTTATTTTTATGTTATATTAGAGTACAACAAAAAATTCCTTTATCAGTTTATTCAAAAATATGAAAGGATATATCCAAAATCAAACAATTATTCTCCAAGACAGTTTACCCGATACCTTACAAAATGGTGATGAAGTGGAAATTGTCATCATTCCCATCAAAAAACGTAAGTATCATTTTCCTACATTCAAACTGGATATCAAAGAAGAATATTTAGACAGAGAAAAGATTTATGAACAAGATTAAAGTATTCTTCGACACCAATGTATTAATTTATGCTCATGATGAATCATCAATTTATCATGAAAACTCTGCCAATTTGTTAAACTTAGTATTTGAAAATCAAATTACTGGAGTTATTGCTGAACAAAATATCATAGAACTATACAGAATTTTAACCAATTCTGTAGCAATGAAAAATCAGCCATTAACGCCACAAGATGTTAACAAGCTAATTACAGAAGTTTATTTAAGTGGTGTTTTTGAAGTCTTATATCCTAACCAATTAACTACAGAAAAAACTTTAGAATTAGCTGTTAATAGTAATTGTCTATCAGCCAGAATTTTTGATATTCGTTTAGCAGGATTAGTAATTACCTATCCAGTAGATTATTTTGCTACATACAATATTAAACATTTTCTCAATATTGAAGGTTTAAACCCTATGATACCAGATGATATCTTATCAAAAATAAGATTATGAACAAAACACCAATTAATCAAAAATTGAATATAGATAACGGAAATCCGTACAAGCTGTAATTCAGGAAAATCACCTGCTGTTAATAGTTGTTAATACAGGAAGGGAGGAAATTCAGCAATGGATAAACTAGAACAATACCGGAATATCATCAAAAAAATATTAACTGAATATTACGAAATGACTAATAATCAAACTTCAAAAAAATGTGAATTTGAAGTTAGTGAACGTTTGGCTATTGATAAGGAAGTCATACCCGGTGGTATCATCCTTTATTACCTAGTGATCCGATTACCATATCTGGTAAAGATGGAGATGATGCTAAACTATATATAGAAAAAGAAGTTACCGAAAAATTAGCAAAATTAAAATCAATTCAAGAAAAGGAGTTAGAAGAATGAATTTACCTTACACTATCATTATTCAATGGAGTAGTGAAGATAAATGTTATTTAGTTCATTTACCAGAATTTCCTACTCAAAAATATCATACTCATGGTGATACTTATGAAGAAGCTGTTAAAAATGCTCAAGAAGTTATAGAAATGCTAATTGCCGAATATCAAGAAGATGGTAAACCTTTACCTTTAGCTAAATCTTTAGAACAATTAATTGATGTGGCTTAATATTCAATTATGTTAAAATATATTATAGCAATTCCCGTTGTTATGAGGTACAAGGTTAATAGGCAGGATGCCTGTTCCACAAGAGTTTTATGATTCAATTTTGTACCTCATCAGAGCAGAAAATGCTATATTAGGGTTTAGCATTGCTCAAACCTTGCCTTTGATATTAAAATAAACCTAGAGGTAACCCTTATTAAAACCATGAAAAGTCGCAGCTTTACAGTAATTATTTACAAAGAAGATGATATATATATCGCTGAGTGTCCAGAAGTTGGTACAGTAGATCAAGGAGAAACCATAGAACAAGCAATAATAGGTTTAAAAGAAGCAACGCGACTTTATTTAGAAGAATTTCCTTTACCAGAAACCTCTCCTAGATATGTAACTAGCATTGAGGTTAGTTATGCCTAAATTACCACGAATTCCTAGTAAAGAAGCAATTCTGGCATTGGAACGTTTAGGATTTTACCAAGTTAGACAAAGTGGTAGTCATGTGATTATGAAAAAACAAACAATTAATGGTGAAATTGGTTGTGTTGTACCATTACATCAAGAACTCAAGGTAGGTACATTAAGCGGTATTCTTAACCCACATTCCGCACTTCAAAAAGTAGCATAATTAAACTACATCAACAGTAAATCAAAACTTATGGTTTGAACAATTACGTATCAATAGCAAACAAAATTATGAACGCAAAAAGTTAAGCTTTTATGGGTGTTTAAAAGCTGTTTCAAAAACAATATTTAATTGAAGGTGTGTAATAAGTTATAAAAAAGATAACCGATAAAATCGTAAAACTATAGAGAATAGTTAAGTTGAAAAATAATATTTTTGACAAGCATTAGGTAAAAATTGCAAGATATGACAGTGTGACTCCGTTAAGTTCAGAACTCGTTGAAATCCTTGTATCATCAAAAGATGAATACCTTGGAAGCACTGAAATATCCATCTTAATGTGGGAGATTCTGTTGGTTTA
>NZ_PGEM01000113.1:0-6300 GCF_002934005.1 Cuspidothrix issatschenkoi CHARLIE-1
TAGCACATCCAAAAGCTTGTGCTAGTTGTATTCCTTGTTCTTTAGATGGGTATATACGAACTTGAACAGCCTTGTGTAGCACTCAAATCACCTCCTTGATAAATTTATTTTAGCATGATATATTATTTTTGACAAGGGCGTAATACATAATATTAGAAAAACCTCAAATGTTCTTTGCTCTTACTCGGCTATGCCTCGTATTGATTGAGAACGATTTCGGTTTTTCCCGCCTTATATCCCGCCACTGATTAGGAGTACCAAATTCAGTGGGGGACTTACGGCGTAGTAGTTAAAATTAGTAATTAATTCCCTATATCTATGGATATATAACACTTCTATGTGATTTAAAAAAATATCAAGGCTAAGATCCCCCATCTTTGTTGAGAAATCGGGGATCTTTTTATCAACATTAATTTTCCGCTTCCAAAGTTTTTTTCGCTACTGATAATTGCTGTTTATATTCTTGACTCATTTGCGGATATTGCAAATCTAATTCCTGTAATTTTTTACAAATAATATCCGCCACTACCAACCGTGTAAACCACTTGCGATCGGCTGGAATAATATACCAGGGGGCAAGTTCTGTGCTTGTGTGATTAAAAACTTGCTCATAGGCATTCATATAATCATCCCAAAAACCTCTTTCCCGCACATCATTAACAGAAAATTTCCAATTTTTTTCCGGTGCTTCAATTCGTTCTAAAAATCTTCTTTTTTGTACTGCTTTAGAAACATTTAAAAAAAACTTGAGAACAATTACCCCATTATTTACCAAATATTTTTCAAAATTATTAATTTCCTCAAATCTTTGCTTCCATATTTGATCACCTTTAGGAAAATTCGGTAATTGTTGTTTTTTCAAAATTTCTGGATGTACACGTACTATCAGTAATTCTTCATAATATGAACGATTAAAAATGCCAATTCTTCCTCTTTCTGGTAAAGACTTCATCGAACGCCATAAATAATCGTGATCTAATTCTTCATCACTAGGGGATTTAAAACTAAATACCTGACATCCTTGGGGATTAACTCCAGACATAACGTGTTTAATGGTGCTATCTTTACCCGCAGCATCCATAGCTTGAAAAATAATCAATAAAGCATAGGTATTTTGGGCATAGAGAATATCTTGATATTTAGCTAGTTGTAAAATACCTGCTTTTAATTTTGTTGCCGCCTCACTTTTTTGATGAAATTCACATTTATAGGCTGGGTTATAATCTTTGGTTAAAGAAATATTAGACCCTGGTTGGACAATATAAGGATCATGATTCATATCAAGAAAATATCACTCCTATAAAATTTTCAATTTAGAAATCCTTGGCTAGGGGTAATTCATGAATTACCCCTACTTTCTAAGAAATAGCAAAGTAAGGATACAGCAAACACAACAAATCAGAGTTTTTCTTTGAGTCATGCTTGATCATTGATGGAAAAACTAGCTTCTGAATTCTTACACAGCAGATTGCAATTTTGTTAACTTTGCTAAAACTTCTTGGCTGTGAATAGTAGGATTAACTTTAACAAAAGTTTCTCGTAAAATACCTTGAGGATCAATAATAAAAGTGTGGCGCATGGAAACAAAACCAATCCAAGAACCATAAGCTTTACTAACTTCACCTTTAGTATCAGCTAATAAGGGAAATTTTAGCCCTTCTGAATCACAAAATTCTGCATGGGAATCAACATCATCAGCACTGATACCGATAATTTGAGTGTTTTTTCCCATGTATGTGGGTAAATCTTGCTGAAAACGGCGAGCTTCAATAGTACAGCCAGAAGTAAAATCTTTAGGATAGAAATAGAGAACAACCCATTGACCACGAAAATCCGTTAAAGAAACTTTACCATTTCCCGTATTTGTCGGTAAGGTAAACTCCGGTGCAGCTTGATTAATTATGGGTAATTTGCCCCCCAAAGCTTGAGCAGGAGAGGGAAAATTTAACCAATTGATGACAACTAAACAAGTTGCAAATAAGATGCTAATCAAAGAGCGACGGGAAACCATTGTTCAAACTAAAATAATCAATCAACACCAGTTTACTTTTTTGTAGTCATTATTCTCAATCTGATTCTGGGTCAATTGGGTTTTCAACACTTTCGATGTATTGACTATCAATGAGAAAAGCCCCTCTAGTAAAGCGTACACCCCAATAACCACCAGGGCGACAGTCCATAACTATACCTTCTTCTCCAATGTGAATCACATCAGGAGGACGTAACATAGGCATGGGGTCAGCAGTTTTTACATAAGGTGGCAATGCTACTACACGGACTTTACTACCAATGGGGAATTCTGGCGACATTTTGCAACAGTTTGTAATTTTGAATAATTAGATTAGGGATAATTAAAACTAATACCATTTCTTTGTAAAGTTGCATATAATTTTTCCCCCAGCTTCGCTGTCCCTTCTTGCTAAGGGTCGACTACAGGGGGTCTAATTATGTGCATCTTCATAGAAAATTGGTATGAGTTGCTACTGATTAAAAACCACCAAATCTATAATTTTATGTTACGTGAATTTAACAATCGTGCAGAATTAATCACATACCTCCGGGAACAGTTTCCCCAAGCAGCAGCAGTAGATGATCACATTAGCATCATCTCCGGGGGAAGGAAAGCCGCACAGCAAGCACTAGAGAAAGTTGATCCTATAGCTTATGCAAAAACACGCAACTTTTTAACTGGTGATGTTACTAAATTATCACCTTATATTCGTCATGGTGTATTAAGTTTAAGAGAAATTCGAGAATATATACTACAACGAGTTAAAAATCCAGATGATGCCAATAAACTCATTAATGAACTAGCTTGGCGCGACTATTGGCAAAGATTATATATCAAACTCGGAAATGGAATTTGGGAAAATCAGGAGGAATACAAAACCGGCTACAAAACCACGAACTACGCTCCCCAGCTACCCGCAGATATCAGCAATGGAACTACAGGACTATTTTGCATTGACAAATTTAGTCAAGAATTACAGCAAACAGGCTACCTCCACAACCATATCAGAATGTGGTTAGCAGCCTATATTATTCACTGGCGACATATTCAATGGCAAGCCGGCGCAAAATGGTTTCTCCAACATTTACTAGATGGTGATCCAGCAAGTAACAATATGTCATGGCAATGGGTAGCGAGTACATTTAGTCATAAACCCTATTTTTTCAACCGTGAGAACCTAGAACGTTACACCAAAGGCGTTTATTGTCGTCAATGTCCCCTGTTTGGTCAATGTGACTTTGAAGGCAGTTATGAACACATAGAACAGCGACTTTTTCCCAAAGCAGAATTTAGCAAACAACCTAACGGTCAAAGCTGGCAAAAAGGAACTAAACGGAAATAGCCCATTTCCTCTTTATTGCATATCTTTGTTAATAAATGTAAAGAACTAATTGCATCCAGAAAATGAAATGATATATTAAATCCATAGGACACAAGAGAAAAGAAACCAACTCAAAGAAAGGGCTAATTGATATAGTGTCCCCGGTCGGCAGCCCACCAAGTACAGCATTATTAATAGTACAGTGGCAAATAGCCAGAGTCTAGATGAAATGGCGAAGCCAAATCCCAGAGCGGAAAAACGTGAGGATGCTGTGTTTGTGATTCTAAAAGTCCACCCCTAGTAACTTACTATCGCGTAGTTTAATCATTTGAAACCTGTAAATTCGCTATAACCCGGTCAACCTTGATCGGGTTTTTAGATGTTTATATTTAACCATTTAAAACATACTCAAATCATATAAATTAAATCTAGCCTTTACTTAAAATCAAAATACAACAGATAAATTGCGACCCCAAATCATACACTATTCCCTTAACATTTTCCCCTATTTCTTAATACTCAATATCGCTATAAAGACATATCGCCATAGTTGTTAGTAGGTCATTCAGTGCAGTACAGAAGGGTACAGCTATCGGGAATTGTTGTCCAATCACAAATAATTCTACAAATTCTTCGCGGATGATATAATGGGTAACATAGTTGAGATTTATACCCACAGTATAACCATTACAAATAAAAGATACAATCCTATTTTCATCTATTTGCATAAATCTGATGGCAACTAAATTTATAAATTTGTGAGTTTTGATAATCGAAATTTATCATAACTCTCTAAGATTACATCTGTTTTGAGATTGTAGAATTACTCAAATATGTTAAATAGATAAATCTTTGATGTAGAGTGCGTTAAACTCTGTTAACGCACCACCTAGATTACGGTTGGTTATAAGTTGCTAACTGCTGCGGCAATTTTATCGGAAACAAACGGTAAAATTTCCTTACTCTTGGCATTTACTTTCCCTTCCGTAAATACTACCAAAAGATAAGGACGCTGATCTGGTAATTCAATATAAGCCGCATCATGACGGACAGAACTTGTCCAACCAGCTTTTGACCAAATTTGACTATTTGGAGGTAAACCGCCGCCTAAAAAGCCTGTAACCTGGTCTTCTTCCACATCTTGGGGTAAATCATCAGGGTTAACACTGCGTTTGAGTACTTTCATCATAGTTTGCGATCGCCCACTGGAAACAGCCACCCCACCGACGATACTATGTAATAATCTCGCAGTGGCATCAGTCGTCAGCATATTCCGATTTTCAAACATTTCCCCATAAAAAGCCCTTTCTCGACCATAGGGACCATCACCCCAGGTTTTTTGACATACATTAATACCTTTTGTTTCTTCCCAACCCAAGGACTGATAATAACGGTTAATAATATTCCGTTGATATTTCCAAGTTTCAAACGGTCCAGTCGGTAACTCAGGGCCAGAAGTAGTACCACTGAGAATATCAACTATTAAACTGGTAGCATCATTACTAGAATCAGTAATCATATCACTCAAGGCCCTTTCTAATTCCTTGGCAGTATTACTCATTCCCTTTTCTAACCATTCATGAACTGCTACCAAATAAAACAATTTGACAACACTGGCGGGATAAATACGTTCTCCACCCCGATAGTTAAAACCTCTCACACCATGATCCCAAAAAGCATCAGGAGTTAAAGCACCACCTGTATTTACAGGCACAGGAGGATCATACACCACCCAAGTTAAAGCGATTTGTCCACGGGTTAAATCGGCAAATTTAGACCAAGTTGCCTCTAAAATTTCATTACCAATATTTTCTAGTTGTTCGTCTTGATTGAAAAAAACCATTTGCAATAATTTCCTTATCTTCAGCCATTCCGCATTTACACTGTATAACCTAACTCGGTCTAATTCTTGTCAGTTTCAGCCTGGATGGCAAAACCATTACTACTACATCATCAGACAATACAGTACGGTTGTATGATAGGGTGAAATTGTCTGCATCAAGATTTACAGGATGGCTTATTGGGTTATCATACTTTTCTTTTAATCCTCAGCATCCTGATTTTGACATAATTGATTATATAATTCTGTTAATCCTTAAATCCTATAAATCCTGATTCAGACAAAAATCCTTATGTTTTTAAACTTATCTATTCCCCATTCCCCCACAGATGAATATTTCTGTCAGATTGATCTCAATTTATATGATGCTCCTGAATGTGTCCGTTTAGCAACCCAAGCCGCAGCAGGAAGACATTTAAAAATCACATCCAATCATCAAAATCAAGCAATTACAGTTTGTTTGTGTGAAGACGACTATCCTGGATGGTTATCTCTCTCAGATTTACGATTTGTTCAACCAGCACCAATAAAATATCAACCCCAATTGATATTATTAGACGAAATTCAACAACGCATACCAGAAATTATTGGTTTTACTCAAGCTGCCAAACAACAAGATAATTATTATCTTTGGGGAGGAACTGTAGCCCCAAATTATGATTGTTCTGGTTTAATGCAAGCAGCTTTTCGATCCGTCGGTGTTTGGCTACCAAGGGACGCTTATCAACAAGAAGCTTTTACCCAAGCAATTGATATCAATGAATTACAACCAGGAGATTTAATCTTTTTTGGTACTCCTCAAAAAGCTACTCATGTAGGATTATATTTAGGTGATGGTTACTATATTCACAGTTCAGGAGAAGAACAAGGACGTAACGGTATAGGTATTGATAAACTTTCAGACCAAGGTGATAAAGTTAGTCAAGCTTATTATCAACAATTGCGCGGTGCTGGTAGAGTGATAAAAAGTTATATTAGTAATTCGTAATTCGTAATTAATTCTCGTTCCTATACTCTGCATAGGAATGAGATCAAGCCAAATTTTTGGTAAAATTAACCATCAGCGATCGCCAATGACCAATCACCAATTACCAATTACCAATTACCAATGACCAATTACCAATGACC
>NZ_PGEM01000113.1:6407-19639 GCF_002934005.1 Cuspidothrix issatschenkoi CHARLIE-1
CCAATGACCAATGACCAATGACCAATTACCAATGACCAATGACCAATTACCAATGACCAATTACCAATCACCAGATGTATCAGTAGTTTTACCCATTAAAGATGAAGTTGAAAGTTTACCTTTACTATTAGAAGCAATTTCTTCTACTCTCACTGCTAATGAATTAACCTATGAAATTATATGTATAGATGATGGTTCAAGTGATGGTTCAGCAGAATTCCTTAAAGAACAAGCGCAAATACGCACTGATTTAAAAGCAGTAATTTTGCGGCGTAATTATGGACAAACTGCGGCTATGTCCGCGGGTTTTAATTATGCTACCGCAAAAGTGATCGTTACTCTAGATGCTGATTTGCAAAATGACCCGGCAGATATCCCCATGTTATTAGCAAAGCTGGATGAGGGTTATGATTTAGTGAGTGGTTGGCGGCAAAATCGCCAAGATGGGGCATTAAATCGGCTACTTCCTTCTAAAATCGCCAATTGGTTAATTCGCAGGGCTACTAGCGTCTATATTCATGATTATGGTTGTTCTCTCAAAGCCTATCGGGCGGAATTGGTTGCAGATATGAACCTTTATGGAGAACTACATCGGTTTTTACCTGCATTAGCATATATAGAAGGGGCAAGAATTACAGAAATGCCTGTACGTCATCATGCGCGACGGTTTGGACAGAGTAAATATGGCATTTCTCGCACGTTTCGTGTATTAATGGATTTATTAACTATTTTGTTTATGAAAAAATTTCTCACCCGTCCTATGCACGTTTTTGGCTTGTTGGGATTAATTTCTATGGTTGCTGGTGGGTCCATAGGTATTTATTTAACTGTAATTAAATTGGCTTTTCATGAGGATATTGGTAATCGCCCTTTACTGATTTTAGCGGTGTTATTGCTAGTGACAGGGGTACAATTGTTTTGTTTTGGTCTTTTGGCAGAATTACTGATGCGGACATATCATGAATCCCAAGGACGACCAATCTATAGGGTACGGGAAGTTGTGGCAAAAAATGTTAAGTAACGTAACAATAGGAAAATAATACTTTTAGGATAATTACATCTACTGTGAAAGCCTTAGAGAATGTTGACGCTGAACTGCGAAAAAATCTGCTCATGTTATTTGCAGCAGGTTTATTTTTCTGGTCAGGTTTGGCTTCATTATTGCCCACCTTACCCTTATATATTGAACATATTGGTGCAAGTAAACAAGAAATTGGCATTGTCATGGGTAGCTTTGCCATTGGAATGTTACTATTTAGACCAGCAATGGGTACTTTAGCGGATATCCGGGGGCGCAAAATAGTATTATTAATTGGGATGTCCGCAGGGGCGATCGCACCTTTAGGATATTTATTCATCAAAACTATATTACCCTTAATGGTAATTCGTGCCTTTCATGGCATTAGTATCGCCGCTTTTGCCACAGCTTACATCACCTTAGTCAGTGATTTAGCACCAGAACACCGTCGGGGTGAAATCGTCGGTTATATGAGTTTGGTGAGTCCTTTGGGTGTGGGTATTGGTCCTGCTATCGGCGGATTTGTACAAGTAACAATTGGTTACACGCCATTATTCCTTTCATCGGCGGCTTTATGTAGTCTGGGTTTGTTATGTATCATTCCCATTGTCAATCCACCTGTGATCAAAAAACCAAATAACAGCAAAAATGACAACTTTTTGCAAATACTCATCAGTCCTCGCGTGCGGATCCCGGCCATCGTCCTATTACTGAGTGGTTTGACTTTAGGCAGTTTACATACTTTCATTTCCCTATTCATCAAATCAACTGGAGTAGACTTAAACGCCGGCTTATTTTTCACTGCTGCGGCAGTCTCCAGTTTTAGTTGTAGATTATTGACTGGTAAAGCTTCAGATCAATACGGACGAGGTTTATTTGTCACCATAAGCTTGATAGCTTACACTCTCTCCATTATCTGCGTTTGGCAAGCAAATAACTCTTTCATGTTCTTATTAGGTGCATTAATGGAAGGTGCTGCTTCTGGGACACTCATTCCCATGATTTCTGTATTGATGACAGATAGGGCTTTACCCCACGAACGTGGCCGCATCTTTGGTGTGTCTTTAATGGGATTTGATATTGGTTTAGCTGTTGCAGGTCCAATTTTTGGCACATTTGCCCAAACCCTTGGTTATCGGAGTATGTTTGGTTTAACCACAGGTTTAACTGCTATAGCAACGATCATTTTCCTCACCCAGTCTAGCCGCAATATCCCCGAATCTCTGCGTTTTGCCTTTGGTCGTGGCAAAGATATTTATGCTGTGAAATAATTTGTACCCACTATTCAGGACTAAAACGGTACATCACCAGATCAAAAACGCACAAATCCCAAAAACGGAACTTGTGCATTTAAAATTAATTACAAAGCGGGCGAGGAGGGATTCGAACCCCCGACACCGTGGTCCGTAGCCACGTGCTCTAGTCCACTGAGCTACACACCCTTGACTTACGAGTTTTATAATAGCACAGACTTTTCCAATCATGCAAGATAATTTTTCAAATTCTTTTCCATTAACTCATTTGGATGGTCAGGGACAAGCCCAAATGGTTGATGTATCAGGTAAAGTAGCCACTATTCGCCAAGCTGTAGCTACTGGCAAGGTGCGGATGTTACCTGAGACCTTCGCCGCTATCCAAGCCGGTAACACTCCCAAAGGTGACGTTTTGGCCACTGCCAGGTTAGCCGGCATCATGGCGGCTAAACAAACAGCGAATTTAATTCCCCTTTGTCACCCCTTACCCTTACAGAAAATTACCGTGGAAATTATCCCCGATGCCCAACTACCTGGTTATCAAATTGATGCCACTGTCAAAACCAAAGCGGAAACCGGTGTAGAGATGGAAGCTTTAACAGCAGTGTCTATTGCTGCCTTAACTTTATACGACATGGCTAAAGCGTTAGAAAAGTCAATTCAAATTGAGGGGATTCATTTAGTCAGTAAAACAGGTGGAAAGTCTGGAGATTGGGGATAGTTGATATTTGTTGTACTAATGGATAGACTATATTTGTTAGGACATTTGCCGTACATTCAAAATTTACACATCACATTTATTGTGTAGAAAGTATCATGACTCATCCAGTGGCTAAAAACAGCCCAGAAAAATCCTTGCGTTCTAAATCAGAACGATTAGAAGCCCGTATTAGTCCAGAAAATAAGGAATTATTTCAACGGGCGGCAGATATTCAAGGACGAACACTCACAGATTTTGTAGTTAGCAGTCTTGTCAGTGCCGCAAATCAAATTATTCAACAAAATGAAATCATGGTTTTAAGCAGAAAAGACCAAGAAGTTTTTGTAGAAGCACTACTTAATCCACCAGCACCCAGCGAAAAGTTACGGCTTGCGGCTCAACGCTATAAAAAGAATATGGATGTATAAGTGCAGTTAACAGACAATTTTGATGCTTTTGAGAATTATTTAATAGAGCCGCTAGGAAAAAAGCATAACCGGGCGGCTTTTTGTTGTGGAGTTGATCCGTTAGATAATTATTTTCACAAACAAGCCGGGCAAGATGCAGGTAAACGTATAGCAGCCCCATTTATTTTAGTAGAAAAAAGTTCTGGTTTCGTCCTAGGTTATTACACACTATCATCAACAAGTATTCAAATCGGAGAATTGCCGATAGAAATTACTAAAAAACTCCCAAAATATCCTCACCTTCCCGCTACTCTTTTAGGTAGATTAGCAGTTGATCAAAATCATCGTCAAAAAGGTTTCGGGGAAATGTTGTTAATGGATGCCCTATAGCTAAGTTAATGAAGTAATTAAATCAATTAAATTTACTCAAAAACTACGGTTCTATTACCATAGACTAAAACACGGTTTTGTAAATGCAATCTGACCGCCCTAGCTAACACTATTCTTTCTAAATCTTTCCCTTTGCGGATTAAATCATTCACCTCATCTCGATGACTTACCCGCACCACATCCTGTTCAATAATCGGGCCTGCATCTAAATCAGGTGTGGCGTAATGGGCTGTTGCCCCAATAATTTTTACCCCTCTTTCAAAGGCGCGATGATAGGGATTAGCCCCAATAAATGCTGGTAAAAATGAATGATGAATATTGATAATTTGGGGGAATTTTTCAATAAAATCCGCAGTAACTATTTGCATATATTTGGCTAAAATAACTAAATCTATTTTGTATTGATGTAGTAATTCTAGTTGTTTAGCTTCCTGTTCTTGTTTATTGTCTTTAGTAATCGGGATGTAATGATAATCAATACCAAATTGTTCAACCACTGGTTGTAAATCTGGGTGATTACTAATAATTAAGGGAATTTCTGCCTGAAATTCTTTGGCGCGATGTCTCCAAATTAAATCAAATAAACAATGATCTTGACGACTTACCCAAATAGCAATTCGAGACAGAGTATCAGAAAAGTGTAATTCCCATTTGGCATTTAAGGGTTGAGCGATCGCATTAAACGCCGGTGCAATTAAATTTTTTGGTAAGTTAAATCCTTTTAATTGCCATTCGATGCGAGTGAGAAATAGTCCAGCTTCAAAATCTGTATGCTGATCTGCATGGGTAATATTGCCACCATTAGCATAGATAAAGTTAGCGAATTTGGCAACTAATCCTCTTTGATCTGGGCAAGAAATTAATAAGGTTGCTGTTTGTTTGGTCATGTTTTTGGTGTTTTAAATTATTTGGATAAACGAACCGCTCCAGGAGCAGAGAACGCAGAGAAAAGAGATTTTATTACTTTGTTGGTGTTGGTGGGGGAATATCAGGTATTTGTTTCCATTCTGATATGTCTCGGTTAACTGCATTTACAAAATCTTTAGAAACTAATAGTAAGTTCATATTTTTGTGAGGATCAGCTTGGGCATATAGAAATTGATTATTAAAATCACCTTTACCTAAAATCAATTGATGAGTTTGTTGATTTTTCAGTTTAACATCAATAGTCGCTACAGGTTGATCTAAACCAAATTCTGATAATTCAACTGGTGAAACTGGTACTGTTCTTTCACTTTTACTATCAGCTAATAAATCTATTAAATAGGAAACAATGGCATCATTTGCTGGTGTTGAGATAGGAGATTTGATTTCCCATTGTGGTTTTTCTGATGTGTTCCTTTTTGTTAATTGTAATGTAGTCTCTTTGAATTTAATTGTTAAAGATTGGATATCATCAGCAGTAAAAGTGAAAATTTTCTGTTTTTGGGCTTGAATTTCTGTTTGCTGATTTTTACCTTTAATTTCATAAAAGTAAACAAAACTCCCCAAACCTATTGATAAAAATATTAAAATTAAGGTTGTTTTTGGTAATTTCATATTGGTAGTTAACTGATAAATTATTTAATTATTCAGAAAATAATACTGCTTTCCGCCATTTTTGCACTGAGTTAATTATATAAATGCGATCACAAGTTTTCAATCTTTCTACTGTAATGATTTCTTCTCTGATTTTCTCCTTTGCAATTAAATCAGCGCGAAAAGTCCCTGCTAATAAACCGCAGGATACAGGAGGTGTTAATAATTCGCCATTTAACTCAATCACAATATTACCAATACAGGTTTCTGTAATTTCGCCTCTTTCATTCCATAATAGAACATCATCACAATTAGGAAAAGTTGTTTTTGCTAGTTCATAAACTTGGCGATTAGTCGTTTTATGATACAGAAACATATTAGTTGAGTCAATGGGTGTTTTAGATAAACCTAGATTGATAGATTTTTCATGATCTATAGTAGATAAAGGTATTGTTTGATATGTAATTTTGCTATCAGAATCTAATAATAATCGGATTTTATAATCTTGCTTTAAAAAGGATTTTATTAATTGATCAAGTTGAGTTTTTATTTTATTAATATCGAGTTTAAAATCAAAATAACTTGCTGAACTTTGCAAACGTTGTAAATGATAATCTAAAACAAAATAACCATTATCAGGTTGCCATAATATCGTTTCTAATAATGAAAAATCTGGACGATTTAAGGTGAGAACTTGGGCTTTAACTTGACATTCTTGATATTCGTCACTACTTAAGGAGTCCCAAACAATTCCACCGCCCACTCCATACTGTGCTTGACAATTTGTTTTATCAATTAACACAGTGCGAATAGCAACATTAAATTGTGCTTCCCGTTGGGGACTAATAAAACCAATACATCCAGTATAAATATGTCGGGGGGTATTTTCTAACTCTTGAATAATTTCCATGGTTCTAGTTTTTGGTGCGCCGGTAATAGAAGCGCAGGGAAAAAGCACTTTGATAATATCAGTGATAGAAGCTGTAGTTTTAGCCGTGACAGTAGAGGTCATTTGCCAAACTGTGGGATATTTTTCGACATTAAATAATTTGGGAACTGTGACAGTATTAATATTAGCTATTCTGCCTATATCGTTACGAATCATATCTACAATCATGACATTTTCAGCGCGATTTTTTTCTGAAAAATGTAGTTGATTGGCAATATCATGATCTGTTGCTAATGTTAAACCTCTAGCTGCTGTTCCTTTCATGGGAAGAGATGTTAATGTATCCCCATCAAGACGAAAAAATAGTTCAGGAGAAGCGGAACAAATAGCAAAGTTATCAATATTAATATAAGCCCCATAATTAGCTTTTTGGGCTTGTACTAATTTGAGAAATAATTCCCAACTATCCCCAGTAAATGGGGCGTTGAGACGTAATGTATAATTAACTTGATAAGTGTCTCCTAAAGCAATATATTCTTTAATTTTGGTAATGGCTTGATGATATTCTGCTTCACTAATAGAAGGTGTCCAACTAAGTTGATATTCAGTAGATAGGGTAGGTTTTGGTAAATCAATAATTTCTGGTTTTTTATATAATCCAAACCAGAGGAGGGGAAATGAAGAGGGAGAATGAGTTTTTAATACGGCATCAAAAGCTGTTGAAGCTTCATAACCAATAAAACCTGCCGCATACATTTGATATTTGCTAATCAAATCATTTACAAGTTGTAATTTAGGAACAACTTGATCAATACTATCAGCGATGATAATTTGATCAGGATTTTGAAAACAAAGCCAATGCTTGAGTTTAGCATTATGAATTACTAATTTATTTTTCATCGGCGTTTCCACCAAATAATGAAACCTGTAAATAAGCCAATTAAAGGTAATATAAATATAGCAGCTATTGTTAACAAGTTAGCTTGAAGTGTTGATATTACAATCCTGCGATTTTTGGGTTCTTTGGGACGAATTGAGAGAAGTTGTTCGTTTTGTTGACTTAGCCAACTAACTGAGTTTAAAAATACATCCCCATTTAATTGTTGTTCAAATAAACCATCAACGGCGAAACTCGAGTTACCAAATACTACTAACCGTGATTCTTTCTCCGTAGTGGGTGAATTTATAGGAGTGGGAATTGGGGAAGTTGTAGGAGTGGGAATTGGGGAACTGGTAGGAGTGGGAATTGGTGAAGTTGGTGTTGATAATTTTCTAGTCAATGCTACTCCCAGAGTTAAAGGGCCTTTTAAATCTTGACCTTCATTAAACTCTAATTTTTCACTTTTTTGATCACTTTCTGCCCAACTATTAGGATAAGGTTTAGTTTTTAATAAAGTCATAGACTCGATACCAGGAACAGGATCAATTTCTAAAGGACGAGTTAAGGGATATAGAGAAATATTGTTACCAAAATCTTTAGTAATAGGATGTTGTCCATATTCTGTAACTAAAATTGCAGCAGGGCCTAGTTGCAAACTTTCCCCAGAAGTATCAATGGCCAAACGATTATCTAAACGCACACCCCAATCCTTTAAAATAGGATCTATTTTTGGATCAGTATTAGGATCAATCATCAATAATAAATTACCACCTCTATTCAGATAATCTTGTAAAGCTATAACTTCTCCTGATAGTAATTCTCTTTTGGGTCCTGCCACCACTATAATATTAGCATCATTTGGAACTTGAGGATTTTCCGCTAAATTTAACGCTGAAGTAGTAAAGTTTTTATCAGTTAATCCTTTAATTGCTTGGGAAATTGCCCCTTTACTAGCTGTTAGGGGGTGTTCACCATGACCTTGAAGAAAGTAAATTTTAGCAGTTGTTAAACTGGTGATTTTTTGTAACTTATTAGTTAATTTTATTTCTGATAGACGTTCATTTTCACTAATAACTTGGACTAATTGCCGTTTATCTCCAAATTCTAAATAAACTTCGCCATAATCTTTAACACCAAATTTTTCAGCTATTCCTGGTCTTAATTGTGGATCAACATACTCAAATTTAAACTGCTTTCCTTGACGTTGATAATTATCTAATAATTCTCGATCTTGGAGATTTTGTTCTCTACTAAATAACCAAACTTTAATTGTTTGGGGTAAATTACTAACTAATTCTTTTGATTGCGGTGATAGAGTAAATAATTGAGTATCTGTCAAGTCTAGGCGTACATGATAGCGCATACCTAAAAAGTTAATTAATCCCAAAATAACTAATACGGATATTGTCGCCACAAAGGCATTAGTTCCTGTTTGGGTAGAACGCTGTTGCCACCATTTGCTAGTTCGGCTTTTGACTATTATCCATAAACTGCAAATTACCAAACCTAAAATTATTAATAATATAGGGATGATGCCCCATTTTTCGGAAACTAAACCAATGGTTAAGCCAGCAGTGAAAAAGAATGGCCCTAGCCAAAATACAAGTTGCCAAAGTTTATTTTTAGTCATTATTTATAGCAGGGAACAGGAAACAGGGGAGGAAGAGAAAGATATTTTCAACCAACAACCGACAATTACTGACGTTGAAAGCGCAGGGCATCAATTGATTGGGCGGTGAGGAAAATACCTAAGATAATGTAACTGATAAATAAAATCAAGCCGCTAGTATCAAAGATTCCTTGAATTAGGGTGTTGTAATGTTTGAGAAGAGATAGCTGACTTACTGCTTCACCAATGGGACCGGGAATGGCTTTAGCAATTAAATCAATGAATAATAGCAAAATCACAACAGCAAAAGTGAGAAAGGCCGCTAAAATTGTACTGTCTGTTAATGAGGAAATAAACATTCCTAAAGATAAAATAGCTGCTGCTAGTAATATTAGTCCTATATGACCAAGTAAGGGTATTATGGGTGATATGGGTGGCTGAGAATTAGATATAGCGATCGCTTCCAATCCCATCAAAGGTAAAATCATTGTCAAGAAAAATGTTAATACTCCTAATAATTTACCTAGTGCTACAGCCCAATTAGTGATTGGTGATGTGGCTAATAGTTCTAAAGTTCCTCGTTTGCGTTCTTCTGCATAAAGTCCCATTGATAAGATAGGCAAGACAAATAACATTAACCAACCCATTCTATCTAAAAATGCCCTAACAAATTCATAAGGAACATCTATGATTGGTGCTGGAACTCCAAACTGTTGTCCTTGCAAATCATACTGAGAAACTGTGACTATAATTCCTTCTGGACCTAATAAAATCATCACGAAAAATAAACCTGCTAAAAACCAAAAGGCACTAGCTATGCCATAAGCTAAGGGTGATATGAAGTAACTCTGTAATTCTCGACGATAAATGGCAATAACATTAGCAATTACTATACCCATTTAGGGAAGTTCTCCTTGTTCAATATTGGGATTAATTTCTGTGATAGCTTCTGATACTTCAACGTTGGAATTGATTTCTGTGATAACTTGTGTAGTTTCAATTTGTGAATTTGTCCATGGGGGCGAATTTTTCTCAGATGTAGTTAATTCTAGGAAAACATCTTCCAAGGTAGCATTAACACGGCGCATTTCATGTAAGTCAAACGCCGCCCGCATCAAAGTTGCAGCAATTTCTTTTCCTGGTTCTTTTCCTGGTTCTAATATTACTCGCAACCAAGAGCGGTTTTCCCCTAAATGGAGATGATGGGGCATTGATTCCACTAAACTTACACCCGGTATTTTTTGCAACATTTGTTTAGCTAAAGGGGCTTCCCCTGTAATTTCTAACTCATATCCTGCCCCACTTGTTAACTGTGTCATCAAATTTTCTGGCGTATTAGTTGCAACTATTTGGCCACGATTAATAATGGCAACTCGGCTACAGGTCATACTTACTTCTGGGAGAATATGAGTAGATAAAATAATAGTATGCGTTCCGGCCAAATTTTTAATTAAATTTCGCACTTCCGTTATTTGTCGCGGATCAAGACCTACTGTAGGTTCATCAAGAATAATTGCTGGAGGATCATGAACGATCGCTTGGGCAATTCCCACCCGTTGACGATAACCTTTAGACAACTTGCGAATAATAACTTGGCGTTTTTCTGTTAAATTACAACGGTTAATAGCTGCTGTCACCTTGCCAGGGCGATCGCCTGAAGAAACTCCTTTAATCCGCGCGACAAAGTGTAAAAATCCTTCCACTGTCATTTCTGGATACAAAGGCGGTGTTTCCGGTAAATAGCCAATACGCTGTCGCACAGCTAAAGAATGATCATGGACATCATAACCTGCAATCTTCGCCGTGCCACTGGTAGCAGGTAAATAACCGGCTAATATTCGCATGGTTGTAGTTTTACCAGCACCGTTGGGGCCTAAAAACCCCAAAATTTCTCCTGGTTCAACGCTAAAGGTAACATCAGTAATTGCTGTTGTCGAACCATAGGTTTTACTCAGATGTTGAACTTCAATCATTTTCCCACTTATGATAATACCCACACAATCTTAGCTAAAGAATGAGTAATTGGTAATTAGGAAAGAGGAGATTAGGACTTACGCACTGTACAAATTAACCATCATCTGTATGAACCAGGTCGTTTCAGGTTTTGCGGATGAAGTCTTAGGATAAATAGCGACAGGGAAGCACTCGTGCAAGCAGTTCCCTCAAAAATCATCGAAAAATCGGGTTTAAATCCCTGAAAGTCATACCTTCCTGTCAATGCGTAAGTCTTAAAATAGTTGGACAGGAGTTCAGAAGCTAGAAGGCAGGAGGGGCAGTCTGCACAACAGTCAGCCGTCACCTGCTATAACAAGTGAAAATATCCTAAATGTGGAGTAGATCAAAGCATGAAAGTTTGGCTAGTATGTTTTTTTGTGATGTTTGCTGGGGCAGAGTTGTTTAAATGGTTACAAGGTGTTTCTGTACCATTACCCATATATGTGTTAGCAGGAGCATTTTTAGCCGTTGCCTCCAACCATGATAAAATCTTTGGATCTTACCTGAAAAATCTACCTGGAATGACCTTAGTAGAATTATCTGAACAAGTATCTAAGTTAGAATCGTCACCACAATCAAATCCTCTTTCTTTACCTACATCTAACATAGAAAAATCTTCACAAGATTAACACGTCTAAAGACACAGGGAGTGTCAAATTCAGGAAAGATTAAGTAATATTGAGAAATTTACATAAAATCTACACTAATCCGATAGAGTTATGATATTTTATTTAATGTCAGTGTGATAATAGGACATTAAACACTTTAAGTACAAATAATTACGGTTAAACAGCGATAAGTCAATCAATGTACAGTAGTATTTTGAATTCAGATTTGAATAAGCAAAACTACGTTCTTTTGGATCTGTCTGCCAAAGCAGAATATGCACTCCTAGCACTATTAGAACTAGCTAGATATCACGATAAAAAAGTTCCTTTGACAATCAACGAGATTACGGCTAAACAACCTATCCCAGAACGCTATCTAGAACAGATTCTCACCCAACTACGACGAGCGGGAGTGGTGCAGAGTCAACGTGGTTCAAAAGGTGGTTTTTTATTACTACGTGAACCTTGGCAAATCACGGTGTTAGAAATTGCCACCTTGATAGAAGGGGAAAGAAAAGAGAAAGAAAACTCTGTGACTCCAACTATAGAAAAAACTTTGGTTTTGGAAACTTGGCAACAAGCTAATGTTGCAGCAATTGAAGTGTTACGAAGCTATACACTCCAAGATTTATATCAGGAAATAGAAGCTCGCACACAGAAAAATCCCATGTATTACATTTAATTGAAAAGAGGTATAACAATGCGAATTGCAAAAAATATCACCGAGTTAGTTGGCAATACTCCATTAGTGGAGTTACATAAAATCCCTCAAACCTGGGGAGCATTGGCGCGAATTGTTGTTAAATTAGAAAGTATGAATCCTGCTGCTTCGGTCAAAGATCGAATTGGTGTGAATATGGTGGAAGCGGCGGAAGCACAAGGCTTAATTGTTCGGGGAAAAACCACTTTAGTTGAGCCGACATCTGGGAATACAGGAATCGCCTTGGCGATGGTTGCAGCAGCTAAAGGCTACCGCTTAATTTTAACCATGCCGGATACAATGAGTCAGGAAAGAAGACTGATGCTCAGAGCTTATGGGGCGCATTTGGAATTAACACCCGGGGTAGAAGGAATGCGGGGGGCGATCGCTAAAGCAACAGAAATAGTTAATAGCATCCCCGATGCTTATATGTTGCAACAGTTTAACAATCCTGCCAACCCAGAAATTCATGCTCGCACTACCGCCGAAGAAATTTGGCATGATACCGATGGGGAAGTAGATATTCTCATTGCGGGAGTAGGGACTGGGGGAACAATTACAGGTGTATCTCAAGTAATTAAACAGCGTAAACCTAGTTTTCAGGCGATCGCCGTTGAACCAGTCAACAGTCCAGTATTAGCAGGGGGAAAGTCAGGATCACACAAAATCCAAGGTATCGGACCGGGATTTATTCCTGCTATTTATCGTTCAGACCTCGTAGATGAAATCATTCAAGTTACAGATGAACAGGCAATTTCCTACAGTCGGCGGTTAGCAAAAGAAGAAGGTTTACTATCAGGAATTTCTACTGGTGCTGCTTTATATGCGGCATTGCAAGTTGCCAAACGCGCAGAAAATGCCGATAAATTAATAGTCATGGTACAACCTAGCTTTGGTGAACGTTACCTCAGCACTCCTTTGTTTAAAGATCCAGAAGAAAGTGAATGGTTGAGCCAGATTTAGTCAAGGGAATAGGTACAAGATAATTAGAGGTTGCTGAATAAAGCTATAACCGTTTATTAATAGGGGTTTCGCGGATTTTAAAAACAAGTAAGTGCAAGGTTTTGGCAAATGGAGTCTCAAAACAGTTGCATTTTTCCTTGTCGAGTCGGATATGAGAAATTGAGGATATCCAGATAGTTGAAACTGTTCCCTGTTCCCTGTTACCTGTTACCTGTTACCTGTTCCCTGTTACCTGTTACCTGTTACCTGTTACCTGTTCCCTGTTCCCTGTTACCTGTTACCTGTTCCCTGTTCCCTGTTCC
>NZ_PGEM01000114.1 GCF_002934005.1 Cuspidothrix issatschenkoi CHARLIE-1
ATTTTCGGACAGGTCTAAAGATTTGATTCTGAAAGATGTTATAACCATCCTGATGAAGTAGTCCAGGAATTTTTCAAAATGATAGATATTGGATATTCTTAAAACTTCCTTCCTTCTTCCTTCGTGTACTTCGTGTCTTCGTGGTTTAATAAAATAAGATCCCCGACTTATTTTTTAATCTTGTCAATAAAATGTAAATTGATCTAAGAAGTCGGGGATCTGGATCTTGTGGTAAAATTGGATTCAAAACCACCCACAAAACATGGCTACAAAGATCCCCGTTACCGTCATCACAGGCTTCTTAGGAAGCGGTAAAACCAGCATTATCCGTCACCTCCTCCAAAACAACCAAGGACGACGCATAGCAGTATTAGTTAACGAATTTGGCGAACTGGGGATAGATGGAGAATTATTAAAATCTTGTCAAATTTGCCCCGAAGATGAAACAGAAGCAAATCAGGAAACTAACATATTTGAACTGACAAACGGTTGTTTATGCTGCACCGTTCAAGAAGAATTTTACCCGACAATGCGGGAGTTAATTAAACGCCGCGATAGTATAGATTATATTATCATTGAAACCTCTGGTTTAGCTTTACCAAAACCTTTAGTTAAAGCCTTTCGTTGGCAAGAAATCCGCAATGCTGCTACAGTAGATGCAGTAATTACAGTAGTAGATTGTGCTGCGGTTGCTGCGGGAACATTTGCCAGTGATTTAGATGCGATCGCTGCCCAACGCCAAGAAGATGATAGTCTAGAACATGAAACACCATTACAAGAATTGTTTGAAGATCAACTTGCTTGTGCTGATTTAGTGATTTTGAATAAAACTGATTTAGTTGATAGCGAAACTCAAGCGGAAGTTTTAGAATTGGTCAAGAAAGAATTACCTAGAGTTGTGAAAATTGTTGAAAGCGATTATGGTAAATTAGACCCATCTATCTTATTAGGATTTGCTGCCGCAGTTGAAGATAATTTAGATGATCGTCCTAGTCATCATGACACAGAAGAAGACCATGATCATGATGATGAAATTAACTCAACTCACGTGATTTTAGACCGGACATTTGACCCGGAAAAGCTACAAGCAACATTAGAAAGGCTGGCACAAGAACAAGAAATATACAGAATTAAAGGTTTTGTGGCGGTTGCTAATAAATCCATGCGGTTAGTTATGCAAGGTGTGGGAAATAGATTTGATAAATTTTATGATCGTCCTTGGAAACCCGAAGAAGCAAAACAAACCAGTTTAGTTTTTATCGGTCGTGATTTACAATCTTCAGAAATAGAATCTCAATTAGTAGCTTTGTAATTATGAATATCAGCGATTTATTTAACGTTGCCAATGTTTTTGTTTTACCCTTTTGGTTGTTAATGATTTTGTTACCTAATTGGAATGTTACCCGCAAGGTAATGGAATCTTATGTACCTTTTGTAGTTTTGGCTGGGGCGTATTTGTATTTATTTGTCACTAGCATTACTCCAGAAAATGCCGCAGCATTATCAAATCCTCAATTAGCAGATATAGCCAGATTTTTTGGTAATGAAACGGCTGCTGCTACAGGTTGGATTCATTTTTTGGTAATGGATTTATTTGTAGGTAGATGGGTTTATTGGGAAGGACAAAAAACGGGAATTTGGACAATTCATTCTCTAGCGTTGTGTTTATTTGCTGGTCCAATGGGTGTCCTTTCTCATATTTTGACATCTTGGATTACTAAAGCCTTTTCTAAAGGTGGTGAAGGTGTAAAATTAACAGAAAAAGCTACTGTGAATTAAATTAATGTAAGGGTTTAGCATTACTAAACCCCTACTGAATTATGTTCTGATTAATATTAAGCTGCTATAGCTTCTCTGTATTTAGCATCTAACCAACAGCGTGGGAGTTTTTCCCCAGAAGGAAATACTAATTCGTCTTTTGTATAAATGTCTGTTTCCTGTTCTTCTTGTCCTTCTTGATCTTGGGCGTGGACAATCTTACTATTGGGATCAAATAGTTCTTGAATATCAACTATTTTGACTAAATCGCGGCTATCTTTGATTTGTAAAAACATATTGATAATCCTCCATGGTAGAAATGTGTAAAATTACCAATAGGAAAAGCATCAAGGTTAAATTTCCCGTTGATATTTTTCCAATATATCTACTAAGTTAACTTGGCATTGCACGGGTAATAAATCAACTAAGGAAAGTTCCCTTCTACCACCACCAATTTTAACTAATATAGATTCTAAAATGGCAATTACTTTTTTTTCATTGACATCATTATCGGTAATTAAGGGATACAATTTTTCAGCAACAACATGATGCAATTTGGCATCAGCTAGATAAAGATGCCATTTAGAAATATCTATGTAGATATTTTCGCCAATTTCTGCGGCTAGGTTTTCTAGTAGTTCTGATGTGTTAATTTTAGCCATCAAGATAACCTCATGAAAAAAGCAATTATCCTCATAATAGCAAAATTACTGCTGATGCCCTATTCCCCTTATCCCTTTCCCTAACATTATGACTAAATTAGCTAGGGTGAATCTACTACCAGAGGTGAGAAGATCCTAGTTTAATTTTCTGACTTTAGGTAGATTTTGGTGGTGTGGGGTCATAATTAGCGATCGCACTAATATAAATTAGATGCAGCAATAATACTCCTACCCAACCCAATGTTAACCCAGGCAGCCATTCCCAGGTAGTATTTTTCAAAATGTGGAAAAACCACAACCCAGAATTGATAGTTGCAGAAACACCCACATGAACAGCAAAATTCATGCGATCATCTAGTTTACGAAAGTCTGGATCTTTGCGATCTGGTTTGCGAGGCCAACGAGGAGGCATAAATGTAAATGTTTGTGACAGCAGTTAACGCACCTTATACATTCTAAGGTCTTTGGTGTTTACTTGCTCAAATAGAGGCAGAATTTTTGGCGTTGCTGAAACCAAGTATGAATTTAGGCGTAAAGACGTTCCGGCGGAAAGTCTCTACAATTGGAGTGGGGTATAAATCTCCCAAAAACGGCCTCCTGCGGTCTAACGTTGCACAGTTGAATCTGCATAGGTAGTTGCGGCAAATTCGCTACCTCTGGCACTAGGAACTAAAGTCCAACCAGCTTTTAAGAGTTTCTGATAAGTTGCCCAACCTTTAGAACCGCGAGGAATGCGATAATCTGGAACTGAAAATTGGGGAAAAGCTGTGTAAGGTCGCCAAGGTTGTCCAGGTGCTATTTGCAAGTGCAAAATTTTTTCATCATCGCCGCTAGACTTAGATAACCAGCACATTTGTCGAAGCATAATAAACTCCTGAATTGTTTAGCTGAAATATCAAAAAGGCACTAACTGCGGATATTTAGTAGGGTGGGGAATTGCTATAACTTCATATTTTGCAGTTTCTTAGTTATGGCTAATAGAAACTATCCAGCCTACGAAATAATCAGGATTATAGACTTTTATTTTCGCAGTCAGATCAGGGTGCAAAATATGCGTTACAATGTTTTCCATTCCCAATCTAAAATCCTAAATTGGTACGACAGATTATGATAAAATGGTGACTGTCCTTATGGTGAAGGCAGTAAAGATTATTCTTGTCAGGGAAATTATTTAGGAAGACAAACTCCTGTAAGCTGCTGTTTATTTAAGATGGGCGACTGAATAAAAACAATGGTTATGATTTTAGATGTTCTTTACTAAGTGATTATTTTTATCATGTTATCCACGGCTGCTAGAATTGTATGTATCTATAACTACGATTTTGTCAAAATTATTAGAAATTTATTGACCACCAAATTCCTTACTTCTAGTGACAGAAGTTATAACCCTTGTCAAATCAGCATTTATCAGATTTAAGTTATTGCTAAAATGGTCAACTATTACCGTTATAATTGGGAATGACTATATATTTATGTTTCTGTTCATAAAGATAAGCAAAAATTATGAATCACCCAGTTGTTTGGATCAATGGAGATTGTTTAAGTCCCCACAACCCTGCACTTGAAGAATATCCCCAAGCCCCGGCCATTTGGGTATGGGATGATGATTTAATTGCACAATGGCAAATTGGACTCAAACGCCTAACTTTTATTTATGAATGTTTACTAGAATTACCTGTGGAAATTTGCCGGGGCAATGTAGCCACAGAAGTTTTAGCTTTTGCTAAGAAACATGATGCTAATTTAGTTGTGACTACAGATAGTCCCAGTCCTAGATTTAATGATATTTGTAATCAAATTGAAAAGTCTGTAAATTTAGAAGTTTTTGCTATAGAACCATTTTTTGATTATGACGGACATATTGATTTAAAGAGGTTTTCCCGATATTGGAAAGTAGCCGAAAAATATGTTTTTGAATAAGATTCAATTGTAGAGACGAGAATCCCTATCCATAGAACGTCTTTACATAAATAGGGAATAAATGTAGTTTATTATAGTGATGGATGAAATGACAACTAAACTTAATGATGTGCAAAATCTCCTCTCAGATTTAATTGCCCGTTATGCTTCCCGTGTGGATTATTTGATGATTCGCTTGGAAGAATCCGAGGGAACAGATATAGTATTGCGTGGGGATAAAGTGGAAACTCTCACAGAGGGAATTTCCATTGGTGGCCATGTTCGCACCTGTTATAAAGGTGGATGGGGTTTAAGTAGTTTTAATAAATTATTAACAATTGAAGAGCGCATAGAAGAAGCGATCGCCGCAGCGCGGATCATTGGTGATGAAGAAACCATTCTCGCACCCATTGATCCCATTCAAGCGGTATGTAAATTACCTTTGTTGGGTACTGATCCCCGTCAGGTTGCCCTCAAACAGAAAAAAGAATTATGCGATCGCTATACAGAATTACTCAAAACAGTTGATCACCGTATTACTACCACCTCCGTTCGCTATAGTGACAGCAGCCAAAGAGTAATTATTACTACATCAGAAGGAACTTTTATAGATCAATCCTGGGTAGACATGGAAATGCGCTTTGCAGCCACAGCCAGGAATGGAGACACAGTACAAACCGGTAGAGAAACCACAGGTTCACGTAAAGCCTACGAGGATCTCACAAATTTAGATACACAGGTAAAAGGCGCGGCGGAAAGAGCAGTAGTGTCATTATCTTTACCATCAGTTAAGGGTAACACTTACACTGTAGTCATTGATCCCATTCTCAGTGGTTTATTTGTTCATGAAGCCTTTGGACACCTTTCGGAAGCTGATATGGCCTACGAAAATCCCGATATTCTAGAAGTCATGACCCTAGGCCGACGTTTTGGACCAGAAGAACTACAAATTTTTGATGGTGCAGCACCTCCAGGACATCGGGGTAGTTATTTTTACGACGATGAAGGCACACCTGCCACCAGTACCCAATTAATTAAAGATGGTGTATTAGTTGGTAGACTCCATTCCCGCGAAACCGCCGGTAAATTAGAGGAAACACCGACAGGTAACGCCAGATGTCTTAATTATCACTATTCTCCCATCGTCAGAATGACCAATACTTGGATCGAACGTGGTAAAACTCCCGTCGCGGATTTATTTACTGGTATTAAAGAAGGAGTTTATGCCCAAAACTGGTTAGGTGGAATGACTAATGGCGAAATGTTCACCTTTAGTGCAGGAGAAGCTTGGATGATTAAAAATGGTAGGCTTGCCGAACCAGTCAAGGATGTTACTCTTTCTGGTAACGTTTTCCAAACCCTAGCAGATATAGAAGCCATTGGTGATGATTTTTACTGGGATGAATCAGGAGGTTGTGGTAAAGGTGGACAAAACGGTTTACCTGTTGGTTGCGGTGGCCCCAGTCTCAGAATTCGGGATGTCGTCGTTGGGGGGGAAATTGCAGAATAATCGTCAGATTGGATAAATCTTGCAAATAAACAGATTTTTAATATCTGACGCACCCTACAACTAAATTTCAGATCTTCTACTTCTTAAAGAAGTTGGGGATCTTATTGATCACTATATAGCAGGGAATAGGGAACAGGGAACAGGGAACAGGGAACAGGGAACAGGGAACAGGGAATAGGGAATAGGGAATAGGGAATAGGGAATAGGGAATAGGGAAGAGATTTGAAAGTCATGAGAGTGTATAGTTTTTTAGGTAAATTCTGTATCTCATTCAAGTGCATACCGCTATATCTATCTGTTTTAAGAGTGATTCTAAGGTTAAGGAGTTATCTAAAACTACATCAGCACGGGCAATTTTTTCCCCTATTGGTAATTGACTATTAATTCTTGCTATTGCTTGTTCTGGTGTTAAATTATTTCGTGCTATTAATCGTTGTTGTTGCTGTTGTGGTGAACAAGATACAACCCAAATTTGATTAACTAAGCTTTGTAAATTCGCTTCAAATAATAAGGGAATTACTAAAATTAAAGTATTTGCAGATGATTCTTTAATAGCCTGATCAAAACACTTTCTAACATAGGGATGAATCAGACTTTCTACCCAATGTCTTTCTTCTGGAGAATTAAAAATAATTTCTCCTAATTTTGATCGGTTTAAATTACCATCATTTAAGATCATATCTTGACCATATTTAGCGGCAATTTGTAACAAAATTGGAGAACCAACAGATACCGCATCTCTAGCATAAATATCTGCATCTAAAATCGGTAAATTGTAAACTGTAGCTAAATAATTAGCAACCGTACTTTTACCCGTCCCAATACCACCAGTTAAACCAATTAAATTTTTAGTCATTTGTCATTTGTTACATAACAATTCAGGTGAGAAGATAAGATCCCCGACTTCTGGTGATCAATTTATCATTTATGGACATAATAAATAAAAGAAGTCGGGGATCTGGGTATCAACATCTCTTTTTCATATTCTCTGTGTACTCTGCACCTCTGCGGTTCGTTAAAAACCCTAAATATCTTTATCCTGATGATTTGCCCATTTAATGATTGCATTAGTTAACCCTTCTAAAGTATATTCTTCCGCTTCAATATCTACCCGACCAAAGACAGAATGACAGGTTTTTGAAGTTTGGGGACCAATGGAAGCAATACAAACTCTGGCTAAATTTTCCGGGTTATAAGTAAATATATGTGATGTTAATTGTGAGAAAAATTGTACTGTTTTAGAACTAGCAAAGGTAATCACATCTATAGTATTATTAACTAATGCATATTCCGCCGCCGCCGGAATACTTTGGGGACAGCAAGATTCATAGGCGGGAACTTCAATGACTTCTGCACCTTTTGCAGTTAATTCTTTAACTAAAACTTCTCTACCACCAGTTTCCACTCTGGGAAATAATATCTTTTTACCTGTGAGGGATTCGGGAAAATTTGCCACTAAAGAATCAGCGACAAAATTAGGAGGAATAAAATCCGGTTTAATATCTTGTTTTTGTAAACTTTGGGCAGTTTTTTTACCGACAACGGCAATTTTTAAATCAGTTAATGCAGTTTGATTTTGACCAGATTTTTCTAGTCTACTAAAAAAGTATTCGACACCATTTGTAGAAGTGAGAATTAGCCAATGGAAACTGGATAAATTAGCAATTGCCTGATCCAAAGCTTCCCAACTGTTAGGGGGTCCAATTTCTAAAGCTGGCATTTCTATAACATTAGCACCTAGAGAAGTTAAGCGATCGCTAAATTGATTTGATTGTCCCACAGAACGGGTAACTAAAATAGTTTTACCAGCTAAGGGAGATAGGGAAAGATCGTAATTCACAGTTGACATTTAATTGATAGCATTAATAATTGCATGAAAGCCCACATTCCCTTAAAAGGACTGACGCGAAATATCTCTCAAAACCTCATTCCTCTGTTAACTCTGTGGTTCATTTTTCACTAATTTCTGCGTAAGTCCTACTTAAATTTGTTGGGCTTGGTCTTTGTTCTACCCAACCTACAATTTTATCAGGAAATAGTTTAGATGTAATCCCGTAAGCGCACAACTTCACCAATAATGATAACAGCCGGCGAAAGAGATATACCGGAGGTTTTTTCAAGAATATTTCCCAATTCTCCCGTCCAAATTTCCTGGTGAGGTGTTCCTGCCCAACGAATAATGGCAATAGGTGTAGAATAGGATTTTCTATATTCTATCAGTTGGTGGATTATTTCTGATAAATTTTTTCCGCCCATCAAAATTACTAAAGTTTCTAAACTTGCTAATGCTTCCCAATTTAGAGTTTCTGGTTCATGGGCAGTACAAACAGCAAAACAGCGACTAATCACGTTATCAGTCAGGGGTATTCCCGCTAATAATGGGGCTGCTAAGGCCGAAGAAATACCGGGAATAACTTCAAATTCACAGCCAGCATTTTTTAATGCGACAATCTCCAAAATACAGCGCCCAAATATAAAGGGATCTCCTGATTTTAGTCTAATAACTCGTTTACCTTCTAAACAATATTTTACCAATAAATGATTAATTTCTGTTTGGGAAGTGCTGGGTTTACCTCCGCGTTTACCTACATCTATTTTTAAACAATCAGCAGGAACATAATCTAACAATTGGTTATCAACTAAAGCATCATACACTAATACTTGAGCAGTTCCTAAAAGACGATAGGCTTTAACTGTTAAATATTCCACATCTCCTGGACCAGCACCAACTAGATAAACTTTTCCCGTTGTTGTAATCATGATCAGTAATTATTTATCAATTAGAAGATGTTTCAAAAATTAATAATCTGCTGTGAATAGTCGTTCTTAGGAATTAGAACCTACCAATCTTGGACGTAGGCAGATATTCACCAAAAAAAATTACAAAAAAATTACCAAATGTCTTTCATCAATGGCTTAACCAAAAAACCAAAAATTACACATAAAATAACCACAAATAAAACTTTCAATCCTATATCTAAAGTAACCCCCACAGCTAGTAAAATTAACAAAACAATATTGAGAGCAAAACTAAAAAAAACCATTGGCATAGGAAATATAATAGGTGGTATTGGTGGTGGGCTTGGTTCAAGTAAATCCTTTATTGCCTGTGTATTTTTTGGTCTGCCATCTAGATTATATTCCATTAACCAATCAATTAAATCTTTAAAATCTTCATCAATTCCTGGAGCTTGATATCGCCATAATAATCTATTACCATTCTTTGGATCTCTTAAATTATCAGGACTAATTCCCGTTAATAAGTGAACAAAAGTACGACCTAAAGAGAAAAAATCAGCCCTATGATCAAGCCGGGTGTTTAACATTAACAAAGTTTCTTCCAAAGTTGCCCTTTGTTGTTCTGGTCCAGCATAACCAGGAGTTCCGATTTCTGTATTAGGAATATCTCGCCTTTCATACTGCTGAGTTAATTCTTTAACAATACCAAAATCAATTAAGACTAATTGACCATTTGGTTTTAACATAATATTGCTAGGTTTAATATCTCGATGAACATATTTATGACTATGAACATAATCTAAAATATCAATTAGTTCTTTTAACCATTGAATAGCTTGTTGTGTGTTGCTAATTTTTGTATTACTTTTTAACCATTCCTTTAAATCTTCACCATCAATTTTTTCCATAACTAACCCAGGTATAGTTAACACTTGGCTATGCCGATTATAAGTAATGGCGACATAACCATCTATCTTCACTTTAGGAATCCCAGGATGGCTGAATCGTTTCAATATCTCATACTCTTGTGCAAAAAGTTCCCGCACTTTCTGACGAGAATAAGCATTCTCCTTCAAAATTTTAATTACTTTATGATCATTCTCTGCTGTATCTTTTACTTCAAATGTTTTAGCAAAACCTCCAGATCCTAATTCTCTAATAACACGGTAACGATCATGGATCACATCTCCAGGTTGAATCATAACTTTCCTCTCTGTTGATTTAATAAAAAGCTGATTTATTTTGATACTTTACTTACGATTGCAGGGTAAATTGCTTACATCATAACTAATCGGTACAAACATAGCACTAAATTGGGAGCATCTAGCAGATACAGATACAGCCTTAACTATTTCATAAATCTCTTGTTCTCTATCTCCATTATCAAAGGAAATTGTTCCTGAAGCTCCTTCTTTGACTTGTAACTGAGTTAATTCCTGCTGTATCTTTAATCTTTGTGTTTTCAAATTATCATCTATATGTAGTTTTTTTAGAGCTTCTGTTAAAACTAAAGTAGCATCATAAGACATAGCAGTATTATCACTTATATCACCTGTTCCCCAAAGGTTTTGAGCCTGAATAATCACCTCCTTATTAGGACTAGTTAAACGATGCCAAGAAATAACTAGGACAAGTTTTTTGACCCTATCTATATCTATCTTTGTTAATATGTCAGTATCATAAAGAACAGAGTATCCCCCTATTGGTAATTCATCTCTATTCAAGTTAATCAGGGATAGAGCATTTGTGAAGGAATCAGAATTAACGTGACCATCAGGAATAAGAATTAGTGCCTTAGCACCTTCTCTTTTCACATCCATCAAGCTCTTTTTAGCAATGAAATTAGGACTAGATATATCTATACCTATGATATTATTAGCGCTGATATTATTAACGCGTAATTCTTGGCGAAATTCCTCAAAAGCAGATTTACTATAAGTGCTATTTGGATTATAGAAAACAGAGGCTTTCTCTCCATTAGCTAGTTGAGATAATTGCAATTTATCAATTAAAATACGATGTACAGTTTTCACAGTAGGGACAGTTCTAAAGAAAAAATTTGTTAAATACGTCTTACCGGCTAAAATAGTTTCTCTCATGGCACTAGAACCAGGAGAAATAACAACTACTTCCTTATTTTGATAAACAGGTAAAGCTGCTTTAGTGACTTCAGAAGCATAATGTCCAATGACTGCAACTACATCATCTTTAGAAAGAAGACTATTAACTAATTTAGCAACTTTCTGAGAATCATTTTCATCGTTGACAATAAGAACTTTTAAACCTAAACCGGGATTTTTTTTGTTAAATTCTTCTTGAACTTGTGCCACACCTCTCAAGAAGACTTTTGCTACTCTAATAGGAAGTGCAACAGCAATAGTATAAATTTTTCTTTTCTCCTGCATTAATTTGGCATTATTCAAGTAGATCAAAATTTCCGGGTTATTGTGATTATTTGCTCTCTCTTTTTGGAAAGAAACAACAGCGTCTTGCCATTTACCATCTTTAAAATGCTTCAATCCATTATTAAAATTGTCAAATCCTTTTTTTCCTTCTATGTTTGTTATCAGACTTTCTTCTCCACAGGAGATATTATCCTCTAACTTATAGTTTGTACACCAGTTATCTGTGATATTTATATTCGGTGGATTAAAGATAACATATACACAGAAAGCAAAAATAACTGTGAAGATTATTAAAAATAACCGTTTCATTAACCTAGAGTATTTGCGGGTTTTTCTGGGAAAGAATTTCATGTTGATTCTCCTGATAAAATTATTGATAACTTCTTTTAATTAGGACTTATGCAGGATGTGGTTGAAACCTATATTATTGCATAGGGGTAATTCATGTAGCTTGCTTCCCGAAGGGTATTACCCCTACTTTCGTTCCGTTTTGCATAAGTCCTGCTTAATATATTTTTGAATTAAAGGATTAATAACCCAAAGAATTTTATCTCCAAGTATATCATCTTTTTCAATAATGCCAACTTTCCATAAATTATTGATCGCATCACTAATTCCTCCTTGAGAGTAGTCGGGAAAATATTGATAAATTTGAAAAATGGTTTTCGGTTCTCTCTCCATTGCTAATCTCCTGATAATATTTTGCTGTAAATCAGGTAAAGAACAAATCTGGTTGTCCAATAAATCCATCAATACATTATGCAGAAACAATGTACTATCCAGAACTTTCTCAATTTTGCCATTATGTATACTTTTAATATTTTCAGAAACTAAGATTAAAGCTAAAGGATGTCCTTTGTAGTTTCTAATTAATGTATCCATCCCCGGATCTTGAAGTCCTAAATTGTGTAATAATATTCTCGCATCTTTATTATCTAAACCAAATAATGACAATTGCCTAAGATAATTTTGATTTCTGATTGAATCTAGGATCGCAGGTTTTTGTAACCCAGTAAATAACACACAACTTTGATGTTGCAAATTACCAATTTGGCTAAGTAGTTTGTTATAATTTTCCGATGATGTTGTATTCCCCATCACTCCTTCCCATTGATCAAATACTAACAAACAACGATGGTTCTTTAAATAATCAATTAGATTTAAAATTCTGGGAAATGAACTTATTTCTGAACTATGATATCCAAAGCAACTTTCCAAATGAGTTATAAATTGTTCCCAATCAGTCGAAAATTCCAGATTTTTCCAAATAACATAGTCAAAATCATCTTTAATGTTTTCTACTAACTCTCTTACTAATGCTGTTTTACCAATTCCAGTTAACCCGAAAATACCTACTAAACGAGAATCTTGTTTAATTATCCATTCATGCAACTTAGCTAGTTCTGTTTCGCGTCCATAGAAATCATTAAAATCTGGTGCTTCTCGTAAATTGATACGTGATAAGTTTCTTGTTCTTTGTTCAAATACTTGTGGTTGCTGAGATGTTAAAATTTCTTCGATAATTACCCTGCAATTTTTTTTGTGGATATATAATCCTGTAAATTGTCTCAAATTCCTCCATAATTTGGGAGCTTTTACATTACTTATATAAGATAAATCATAATTATCAATTCTGTCACTTATCATGCTATAAGATAAGCCTTGTAGAGAATATTCTAAAATTTTTTCTTCAAGGATTTCTAAATTCAAATCTATTCTTTTTTCCTGCTTTAACCAATCCTTAAATTGTCTGATAATCTCTTGAGCATCCATAGTCTAAGTCTCACTTAATCTCGTATTCTAAGTTGTATCTTAACATTGCATTGTATCTTAACTGTGTGTTCATTTTATAGAAATTACGCAAGATGTGACTAAAAGCCTGATTCTTGCGTAGAGGTGATTCATGAATTACCCCTACTTTTTTTCTCTTGTGCGTAAGTCCTGTTTTATTAACTTTATTAGGTTAATACTTAAAAAAATTAGTGATGACAATCACATGGATATCCGTGATGCTTGTTAAAGAATCAAGGAGAAAAACATGGCTACCATACAAGGCACAAATGGAAATGACTTTTTATTAGGAACATCTGCCAATGACACGTTCATTGGTGGAGCAGGTAATGATACCCTTAATGGTGGAGCGGGTATTGATATAGCAGACTATAGCCAACTTGG
>NZ_PGEM01000115.1 GCF_002934005.1 Cuspidothrix issatschenkoi CHARLIE-1
TATATATTGAGGGGATACGATTTTACTACACCGTAATTTAATTCTATATCTATCCTCTTATGAGCAGAAAAATACTCTCTGGATTGAGTTCACAAACTTACGAACATCCTTTTGATCGTAAGGCTTTGGCTTCTTTACAAAATATGCCCGGAATTTCTCCTTTACTGAAAAAAGTAAATGAATATGGTATTGATAGGCTGCTGAGATTACAAACTATTGGCAGTGAAATTAAAGTTACATCCCGGAATTTTCCCCAATTACATGAACCTTTTCTAGAAGTTTGTGAAATCCTGGAGATTACAAATATTCCTGAATTGTATTTATTTCGCGGAACAGGACATATTAGAACCTATATTATTGGTGTTGAAAAATCTATTGTTGGTATCAATTTAGATGGGATGGAATGGTTGAATTATGATGAGTTACTATTTATTTTCGGTCACGAAATCGCCCGGATCAAAAGTCAGCATATCATCTATCATCAAATGTCCATTATGATGCCTACATTGAAAACCTGGTTAAGTAGTACAACATTAGGAATAGGAGGATTGGTTGCCAGTGGCTTAGAATTAGGTTTATACAATTGGGTGATGATGGCAAAATTCACTGCTGATCGTGTGGGTTTATTAGCTTGTCAGGATATTAATATAGCCACAACAGCACTAATTAAACTTGCAGGTTTACCAGAAGAATATTTAACGACAGAGGTAATTGAAGATTTTGTGATGCAATCTCGTGAGTTTACATCTAATAGTTTTGATAATTTAGATCAAGTCACTAAAATATTAAGTTATTCAGAATCTAATCTCTCTTGGGTAATTATGCGGACTGGTGAATTATTAAAATGGGTTGATTCGGGAGAATATGACCAGATCATCCAAGGAGAAAATGTCAACACTCCAAAAGGAGAAGAGGAAGGAGAAGAAAAAGAAGGATGGAATTTTTTGACTTCTTGGTAATTTAATGAGCTTAAATAAATATCAATGGTTTTCAAAAATCAGGTAGCAGTGTTATGTGTTTTTCCCAAACATAACTAATTAGGGGTTGCTGAATAAAGCTATAACCGGTTATTAATAGGGGTTTGGCGGATTTTAAGAACAAGCAAGTGCAAGGTTTTGGCAAATGGAGTCCCTGTTCCCAGTTAAGAGTTCCCTCTCCTCACAGACAACTTTTTCAGCAACCCCTAATTAAATACCGGATTGATTTAAATTTGCTAACCTAGAGGTAGTGTCAATATTGCTAATGGTAGCGTGGTTCTCTATTGAAAGTATTATTTGAGCAAAAATTATGACGGCGTTTAACTCCAACAGCTTGCGTTCTTACAGCCAAGAAGATGTACAGCAAATTCTGCAATTAGCGATCGCCCGTCAAGTAGACGATAACGATCAAGAGTTTTCCTATCAGCAAATATTGGAAATTGCTACAGAGTTACAAATATCACCTGATACTCTCCAGCAAGCGGAACGGGATTGGTTAGGTAAACAAAGCGAAGTTGAACAGCGTCAAGCTTTTAATCTTTATCGCCAAAGTAAATTTAAAAAACGTTTAGGAAATTACGCAATCATCAATATTTTTTTTCTGGGTATGGATGCCATTAGTGGCGGTATTTCTTGGTCACTTTACATCTTACTTGCTTGCGGATTAGCCATATCCTTAGATATTTGGAATACTTTTCAAACTAAAGGAGAAGATTATGAAATTGCCTTTGAAAGATGGAATCGTAACCATCAAATTAAACAAACAATCAATACAGTTTTAAATAAGTGGTTTAAGGTATTTAGCCCTTAATAGCAATTCGTAATCAATTAACCTTAGTTTCTGTTTTAATGCTGTTTTTCTTTGTGGCATTTTTACATCTCCTTGTGGTGTTTCAGATCCCGGACTTCTTTGAGAAGTCCGGGATCTTGTGGTGAGGTGTTCAGATCCCCTTCTTTGAGAAGTCCGGGATCTTGTGGTGAGGTGTTCAGATCCCGGACTTCTTTGAGAAGTCCGGGATCTTATCTTATTCAGGTTCTTATTTGATTCTATCCCAGGCTTCTAATACTAATCTTTGGGTTCTATATTCTCCATATTGTTTGATTTCATTGTTCTTTAATACTCTAAATGTTTCACTGGGAAATTCTGCACCATACACTTCCGCAGGATCTAATATATATCTCAGTTCATCACGGGTTAATCCATAAAGTTTGGCGTAATATGCGTCTAATTCTGCTCTGATTAATGCGCGTTTGTTGGGATTCCAAATAAAAGGTGAGTCGTTGTATCCCATGTCTTGCGCGAAGGGTTGCATATCCCAGGATGTGTACACTAATTCGAGGACGCGGGGGGTGATATATTCTATGTCTTTTTCTGTGTATCTTTCTGGGGGAATTACTGGAAGTTGTTTGAGGATAAAAAGACTAAAATTATTTCCTCCTAATTTTTGACGAGTAACAAAATCAAATACTAAACTACTAAAATTTGCAAGTAAACAAGAAACTAAACTAGCTTGTTTTTCTTCTAAAGTTAATAAAGGTGCGCTATGTCCTACAGCAACTTTAGGTAATAAACTAAAAATAGAAGTACGATCACTTGTCGAATTTGTAATTCCTCTAAAAGCTAACAGCCAATCTTTATTCCACTTTCCAGATAATTTATTTTCAACTTCTTTTTTATCTACCCAATAACGAGGTTTAACAGTACAATTTAGATCTTGTTTCATCTCATCTGGTATTTGAGGTAAAATACCAGCATTTAAGTTAGCTTGCGTTGCATTTTCATAAGTTGAATAACGGTGATCAAATTGATGAAACATTTTTGCTTCATATAATGGTACTTTCAGATCCCGGACTTCTTTGAGAAGTCCGGGATCTTGTGGTGAGGTGTTCAGATCCCCTTCTTTGAGAAGTCCGGGATCTTGTGGTGAGGTGAGGTGGTCAGATCCCCTTCTTTGAGAAGTCCGGGATCTTGTGGTGAGGTGTTCAGATCCCGGACTTCTTTGAGAAGTCCGGGATCTTGTTGGGGATCTTGGGTGTGAAATAACCCGCTATCATTAGCCATGTCAAACATACGCATAAATGAAATACCCCAGGGGTTAATTCCTGTTTTCTCATTTTCTAAAACTGGCACATTTTGATATATCTTTTTAGTTAATTCTGCATCTTTGCTAGTTCTAAAAACTGGACAAGTGAGAGTATTAGGATTAATTAAGGCTATATCTTGAGGTGAAAGATTAAAATGACGTTGTAAATTATTAGTATCTGGGAAATAACGACAGAAAAATACAAAATCTGTTTGCTTAACTTTTGTTTTTTTACCAGTGATAGTTAGAGTACAGAATTTAAAAGCATGATGAACTGACTGGAAAATAAAAGCCTCATTTTCAAAACCTGTAAGACTTGCTAAATTCTGCTTTTGAATTAGATCACCAAAAAACCGTTTACAAGTATCATCAGTTGCGATACCCGTAGGAACGATTACCCCAACCCTACCATGATCACTAATTAAACATCTGGTAGTTTCCGCAAACACAGCATAAGTATTAATATCACCCACAGCAGTTAAGGGAAATCTCCCACCTTCCCGAATAAACTTACTTTGTGCTTCTGCATCATGTTTAGCATCCTCAAAAGCTTGCGCTAAAACAGGATTTTTCTTTGGTAATTCCTTAATCAACTTCTCCCGCGCTGCTTTATTTTGTGCGTTGGCAATTTCTAAACTGCGAGAAGCGAAAAACTCCTTTTCTTGTAACTTAATTCTTTCCCAAGGAGGATTACCTAAAACACAACTAAAACCACCATTTTCAAATACTTCTGGAAACTCTAAAGGCCAATGAAAGAAATATTTTTCCTGTGCTAACTTATTCGCAGCATCAATTAACTTTTGTAATTCGTAATTAGTAACTCGCAATTCATAATTAGAATCTGAATTAAAAACCTTTTGCACTAACTCCCGTTTTAAGCGATTTAAAGTTTCTGTTGTTGGTAATAACTGTAAATTATGTTCAGTTAAATACATGAAAAATGCTGCAGTCCATAAATTACAAGCTGCTTTTTTCAACCACCAATGATCATCTAAAAGATTATCTTGATATTTTCTCTCTTTTTCTTTAACTTCCTGGGGTGTATTTTCTGAAAAGTCGGCTAATTCTTGCCATAACTTGGCAAAGATGTAACTATCATTAGCAGAAGTTTCAAAAATAGATAATTGTCCTTGGGTTTCCCGTTCTTTTTTATTCCGCTTTTTCAAATTAGCGGCTGACTTCTTATCATCACCTGTCACCGCTTTGAAAGCATCATCAGGAATACCTGCATCTAAACAATCTAAATCTAAAACACCAACCAGAGAATTACCGCATTTTATCCGATGATCTAAAAAGTTCAATGGTTTACCTGTGGCAAAACCTTCTATCCATAAAGCCACCTTACACAAATCTACCGCCAAAGGGTTTAAATCTACCCCATAAATACAATTTTGAATCACATCACGCACGGCTTGACGTAAAGGTTCGGGTGCTGGTTGAGATTCCCCGGTTCTGACTTTTGCTAATTCTTTACCTATGCGTCGTGCTGCTGCTAATAAAAAATGACCTGAACCACAAGCAGGATCTATGACTTTTATACTTAATAACGCTTTTTCATAATTCGTAATTTCAGATCCCCTATTATTCCCTGACTCCCGTAATTTCTCTTCAATAACTGGTTCTAATGCGGTTTTAATTAACTGTTGGACTAGTTGGGGCGGGGTGTAATAAGAACCTGTGGTTTTTCTATCACTGCCAAAAACTAAATTAAATTCATATATGCCTTGATTATTGGTAATTTGGGGGTGAAAATCTAATAAACTTTCATAGACACTTCCCAATTCTTCTACATCTAAAGCTGCATAATTTACCCGGCGTGTTTGACCTTTATCTTTATACAAGGATAAACAACGAATGGCGGTTAATAAATCATAGTTATCAATACCACAATTATCTAAATCTGTCAGGGTTTGTGAACTAAATAAATCACCATTTAAAGGGGATAAACCTAATATTTGTCCGCGCCAATTTTCATCAAATAATTTAAATGTGACTCGTAAACCTTGCCAAATATCTTGAAAACCTTCCCGACGATAGCGGGGACGTTCTGCTAATTCTCTTAGTCTTTCTATACTATAATATTCAAGATAAATTCTCGCTTTTTCTGGGTCTTCCCCTATTAATAATAAATTGCGAGATTCTGCCACCATTAAGAATAATAGGCGATAAATTAACCGTAATAATTGGCGATAATACCTCAGATCCCGACTCCCAAGATCCCGGACTTCTCTAAGAAGTCCGGGATCTGATGAATAATACTGTAAAAAGCCGTTTCCTAACAGTATTAATGCTTGTTCTACACCGTCGCGCAGTCTGTCGCGTACCCTTCCCCCTTGTTGCAGACTCTCTTGATGGTAATATTCTAATAGGCATTTATCCGCGTCATCCGTAGTTTCTGGTAAACGGGAACGGTGAAAAAGCCGATAAAATAGACCAAATTCGGCAAAGTTTTCACCATTAAGAATCTGCTCTAGGTCAAATTCGATATAAGTAAGGCGAGTCATCAAAGAGGAATCACGCAATAACCGCCAACGAAAACCATTAGTAGTTATAGCCCAAAGATGCTCAGTCTTGTTGAGGTATTCCTGTACTAAAGCGTGTGCTGATAACCGAGGTGTACCACTAGGAGGGCGTTTATCAATATCCAGACGACAACCAATAATATGTATAGGTGGGTAAATTGTAATTTCCGACTCCTGACTCCCAACTCTCGACGGTGCTGCACGATGGGAGATCGCATAGGTTTGTCCTTCCACTATTTCAGCTTTTGGGGTATATGCAGGTGTATAACCAAGACTACGTAATAAAGGAACAGCCCACATTTCACGGGTAACGCTGGTAGCTGTATCTTCAGGGTTTAATCTTTCTAATTGACGTTGGAATGCTACCCAATAAACTTTAATGTCACCCCAGGCGATCGCAATTTCATCCTCAAGTTTATCAGTTTTTGATAACCCAAAATCTGCCGATGTTTGTCCTTTGATATTACCTGTTAATAGTTCGGTGGTAATATCAGGTGCGAGTAAGTTGCCTTCAAATTGAATACCAATCATAATATTTGCCTGAATCAGATGGTTATCAAAGTAAGTCGAGATAATGTCCAGGATTTAAGGATGTACAGGATTTTTGTAATGTTTGATTTTTAATTTTTTAGGACTTACGCAAGATGTAACTGCAACCCTGATTATTTCGTAGGGGTAATTCATGTAGCTTGCTTCCCGAAGGGTATTACCCCTACTTTCGTTCTATTTTGCGTAAGTCCTGTTTTTAATTTGTTTGGTGTAGACTTCAATTATTTAGTTGTTCTTAAGTAGGGGTTGCTGAATAAAGCTATAACCGTTTATTAATAGGTTTTGCGGATTTTAAGAACAAGCAAGTGCAATGTTTTGGCAAATGGAGTCTCAAAACAGTTGCATTTTTCCTTGTCGGGTCGAGTCGAGTCGGATATGAGAAATTGAGGATATCCAGATAGTTGAAACTGTTCCGAATTCCCTATTCCCTGTTCCCTGTTCCCTGTTCCCTGTTCCCTGTTCCCTGCTATATCATTTATGGACACAGTAAAAGAAGTCGGGGATCTGGGTATGAACGAGTGCTATAGCTGAATACTTACCGAACAGGGAATTTATCTGAGGGCAAAATGTAACTTTTCCAATAATTCTT
>NZ_PGEM01000116.1 GCF_002934005.1 Cuspidothrix issatschenkoi CHARLIE-1
GCACTTTTTTCTCTGGCCGCAGCTAGTCCTGTATGATCAGAAATACGTAAATCCCGACGATGCCAAAACAAAATTAGATCAGCACATTTTTTAATTACTGCTAATTAGGGGTTGCTGAAAAGGTTGTCTGTGAGGAGAGGGAACAGGGAACAGGGAACAGGGAATGGGGAATGGGGAGGGGATACTCACTCTTCACTCCTTGCCTCCATGATGGCGATTTTTCACCCGTTCTGGACTACCGGTAGGAATCGCGGCAATTAACTTTTGGGTGTATTCTTGTTTTGGTTGGAGATAAATACTTTCAGATGTACCGGATTCAACTATTTTCCCCTGATTCATCACCAAAATGCGATCGCTTAAAAATTTCACCACACTTAAATCATGGGAAATAAAGATATAAGTGAGTTGGAAGTCGTGCTGTAATTCTTTTAATAAATTTAAAACCTGGGCTTGGACTGACACATCTAAAGCGGAAACAGACTCATCACAAATAATAAACTTAGGATTTAAAGCTAAAGACCGTGCAATACAAACCCGTTGACGTTGACCACCGGAAAATTGATGAGGATATTTTTTCTGATCATCTGCACTTAATCCTACCCGTTCTAGTAATTCCACTACTCTAGCTTGTTGCTGTTGTTTTGACTTACCCACACCATGAATTAATAGGGGTTCTATAATTGCATCTCCAATTGTCATTCTAGGATTGAGAGAACTAAAAGGATTTTGAAAAATAATTTGCATTTCTCGTCGTAAATGCTGCAAAGTTTTTCCCTTGAGGTGAGTAATATTTTCACCATCAAAGAATATTTCACCACCTGTTGGTTCAATTAATTTCAACAAAGTTCTACCCAAGGTAGTTTTACCACAACCAGATTCTCCTACCAATCCCAAAGTTTCCCCAGGAAAAACATCAAAGGAAACCCCATTAACAGCTTGATGATAACGTTTGGTTTCCCCAAATACTCCCCGAATTGGGAAAGCGACCTCCAAGTTACGAACAGTTAATAAAGGTTGTTTAGCACTGATATCCGCTAATCTTTGGTTAATCTCTTCTTGAGTAATTTCCGTTGGTTGTGCAGGTTCTCTGGTCGTAATTGTTGTTTTACCAAATTCATCTTCTATAACACTCATGTAGTCAGAAACCGTCAGCAATTTGCGCGGACGACGGTTCAAGGAAGGACGACAAGCAACCAGTCCTTTAGTATAGGGATGTTGGGGATTGTTAAAAATTTGTGCAGCAGCACCATATTCCACAATTCTACCTTTATACATGACTGCTACTTGGTCAGTAATTTCCGAAATTAAACCCAAGTCATGGCTAATAAAAATCATCGCCATGTTGCGACTTTGTTGTAAATCGGATAATAATTCTAAAATAGTGGCTTGAACTGTAACATCTAAAGCTGTAGTTGGTTCATCAGCAATTAATACAGATGGGTTACAAGAAATTGCCATAGCAATCATCACCCGTTGCAGTTGTCCTCCTGATAGTTGGTGAGGGTAGCGGTTTAACATCGCTTCCTTATGTTCTTTTACCAACTGTGCTAATTTAAAACTATCGCCTACGGACAAATCATAATTAATATACTGTTCTTGAATTTGTTCATCATTAGGTAACAGTTTAACTTCTTGTAACCCGGCGATCGCAATTCTTCTAGCTTCAGTTGCATTCACATTTTGATGACGCATAATAGCTTCTTCCAACTGAAACCCAATACTATAAACCGGATTTAGAGAAGTCATAGGTTCTTGAAAAATCATGGCAATATCACCACCACGATAAAGCTGCATTTCCGCCGGTGATAATGTTAATAAATCCAAAGGTTGGCCATTTATCCGATCAAAAAGAATCTCCCCATTTGTGACCTTTCCCGGATATTGCAACAAGCCCATGATAGCTAAAGCTGTCACCGATTTACCACTACCTGATTCACCTACAATACCTAGAGTTTCACCCCGATGCAATTGAAAGCTAATATCATCAATTGCTTTAACTTTACTATTATCATTGATAAATTCAACTTGTAGATTGCGAACCTGTAAAACTGTTTCTTTCATAATATCTAAAAAAAATTATAATCGTACTATAGGTATTTATAGCCTACATTCCCAATTCTCAACTGTCACACCACAAAAAAAAGGGCGTGTAAACCCCGCCCCTAAAGAGATATTTATTCTGGATAAGTAGATTAGCGTTAAAAATTGTCGTTGGGGAATGGGGAACATTCCCCATTCCC
>NZ_PGEM01000117.1 GCF_002934005.1 Cuspidothrix issatschenkoi CHARLIE-1
TATATATTGAGGGGATACGATATAATCACATATTACTTTATTTGTGACTGTCGTTATGATTTAAACATAACTGATGAAAAAATGATTAAAATAAAACAAAATTTCCTAGAAAGAGTAAAGTTTATCAAAAGTGAATTTGGTTGGGTTATAGATGAAGAACAGTATCAATTCATACTAGAAATGCGTCGTTTGAGAAATGACGCTTTTCACGAGGCTAAGTTGAGAGAAGATGATGTGATAATTTGCTTAGTTAAAATTTATTATCAAATAATAATAGAGATCCTAAAAGGAGCTACGTTATACCCAGCAGACTATGAATATGATTTAATTTCTCATAATTGTCTACGGGAAGATCAAAAATTGCTTCACTATATAGAATCGAAAGGTTTGTTAAATGATGGTTTAAAAGATGGCTATATTACCTATTATGAATTAATAGAAAAGGTGGTTAGTCAATATAAATTAGAAGTAGATAATATATATTACGAAAAAATTAATAAAATATTATCAGATGATTTACTAAAAAGAATAAATCTCATAAATGAGATGATTATATACGTAATTAATGAGTTGAGAACATCTGAAATATTTTACGAAGAACTAGAAAAATTACTTAATAATAAACCAATCAATCAGAGAGATGATAAACCTATTAGTGAAAAAGATATAGATCATTTCCTTGAATACATCAAGCCTGAATATGATATGGGACATATATCAAAAAAACAAATAGACAAATGGAAGATTCAAGCTAATAATTTACTAGATGAAGAAAAAATTCAGGATACACTTAGAAAATGGGGAGAAATAGATAGAAAACTTTCAAAATTGTCAAATATTGGCGTGTTGTTCAGTGCAGCTAAAGCAAATGAAGGAAAAATAAAACCGCAATTTAAAGGCAATATACATATTCAAATAACTCCTGAAATTCACCAGAAAATCTATGTTGCTGCGGAAAAATCTGGTGTGGATGTTAAGAGTTGGATAAATGAAGTTCTCACTAATGCTGCGGAAAAAGCGATTGATTCATAATGTGAAATTGTATTAGATATTAGGAATGTGTAGGAAGTGCGATCGCTTTTTGGGGATGTGTGGGGTGCGATCGCTTGTTGGGAATGTGGGGAGAGTGATCGCTTTTAGGATGTGGGGATACGATCGCTTTTGGGAATGTGGGGTGCGATCGCTGTTTTAAGAGATACAATCACATTTTATTCAGAATATCTATTGACATGATATCATAATGTGATAGCTTATATATAAGCTTCTGTTAAAAGTAAAAAAGGATGAATCTCAATAATAAACAGCAAAAGATTTTAGAATTAATTTTTACAAATCCTGTACCAGCAAATATTATTTGGCAAGATATAGAAAATTTATTTACAGCTTTAGGTTCTGATATTAGTCAAGGTAGCGGTTCAAGAGTTAGAGTTAAATTAAATGATGTTAGAGGTTATTTTCATGAACCACATCCAGAAAAAGAAACCGATAAAGGAGCGGTAAAAGCAGTGAGAGATTTTTTGATAAAAGCAGGAATTGAACCATAAATAGATTGTTAGATCAACTACAACAAAACTGACTGAGGATTATTAAAATTATGTTGACTTACAAAGGATACACAGCATCAATTGAAGTAGATGTAGAAGCAGGAATACTTTTTGGAAGAGTTATTGATATTAATGATGTCATTACTTTTAAAGCTAAAACTGTCGAAGAAGCAAGAAAAGAATTTCAGACTTCTATAGATGGTTATTTAGCTTTTTGTGAAGAATTAGGAGAAGAACCAGATAAACCTTTTTCTGGAAAATTGCCATTTAGAACTACTCCAGAACATCACAGAAAAATTTTTATTGCAGCTAAAAAAGCTGGAAAAAGTATCAATGCTTGGATGGATGAAATTTTAATCAATGCTGCTGAAAAATCAGTCAAAGCATAGATTTAATATTTCTTCTAAATACCATTTTCATATTGAAATAGCTTTAAGTTTTGTTGTAAGCCCTAAATATATCGGTTGGTATGAATGGTTAGAGGAAAGGATTGATCTAAATGAACCAGATATAGAGAATAACCAAGAAATAGAAAGTGAAAAGACACAAGCATTACTTTAGAAATGTAGAAAGTGCGATCGCGTTTGGGGATGTGGGAGTGCGATCACTTTTTGGGGGTGTGGGGATGCGATCACTGTTTTGGGATGTTAGGATGTGCGATCGCGTTTAAGGATGTGGGGTAGTGCGATCTCTCCTACAAACTACCAAACAATAGCAACCAAACCCGACGCAGTTATATTTTGATTGCACGTCAATAACCGTACAACTTCACCTTTACTCGCTAAAACTAACGCAGTTGCCGCAATTTGTCTATCGTGCATTTCATTAATAGAATATAAGCTCATAGTCATTTCAATAACATCTTGATCAAGGGGATAAATTACCACACGAGGATCAGCTTCTACTGCTAAAATTACATCTTTAGGAGTAGGAATAGATGTTCTACCTCTTTCTACAATCCAAACAGCCTCAGCTAAGGTAGTCGTAGGAATAACTAACTGTGAATTAGGATCACAAAGGATAACTTTAGCATTTGCACCTAACTTTAAATTACCTTCAAGAAACCAGATTAAAGCATGAGTATCTAGGACATATTTCATAATTTATTATGACCAGTCTAAACTGTCCTCACTATCCCCATGAAATTCAGCAATTTCAAAATCTGCTTCTGTTGACTGGTTATTACCAGAAAACATACCAAACTTCATTATTTTATTTTTTGGGTGATTTTTTTCCCACTTTAAAAAAGTGACAATAACCAGACTTTCTGAAATATCAGATGGTAATTCTTTAAGTTCTACTTTACCATCTTTATAAATTCCTTCAATTGCTTGCAACATAATTTTTACCATGAGCTAATTTAGCTGATGTTATTACTTTAACTATACACTATAGATAAGCAATCGCTGTTTGGGATGTGGGGATGCTTACGATCGCTGTTTGGTATGTTGGGAGTGCGATAGCGAAGCGCTGCTGCAAGCAGTTTGCTGTTTTGGAGATGTGAGGATGAGCGATCGCGCAAGCGCTGACTTGTCAGTTCGCCATATTCAAAAATAATCAGTGGTGCAGTATCTAAAGCCACAGTTTGTCCCTGTAATTGTTCTATCCATTGCATTTTCCACGTTCCTGATTAACATATTCTTGAGCATCAATACCTTGCCAAATTTCCTTACCTAAACCTTCTAAATCTAGGATACTACGCTTTTTTGATTTATCTAGGGTTTGCTGAAAAAGTTGTCTGTGAGGAGAGGGAACAGGGAACTCTTAACTGGGAACAGTTTCAAGAGTTGGATGGGAGCTATTTTTCCTTGGTATCAAACTTAAATGCAAGGTTTTCGAGTTTCCACCTCGTAAAAGCTTGCACTCTTTTTACATGAAAACGGCTCAAACCCTTTACCTGTAATCCTTTCATGTTTATTCAGCAAGCCCTATCCATAACGCGATTACGAACCACTGATATTAATTCAGCTACTAATTTAAGTTTTTATATTTTGACAGTGATCGCTTTTTGGGGATGTGTGAGGCGCGATAGCGAATAGCTCCGTAGGAATCGCTGTTTTAAGGGGTGTGGAAGTGCCTGATGAGAGATTAGCAAGACGGGAGTTATACTATTTAGTTAATATTATGCCGCTTATTAGCCAATATTGTGAAGATGATGCTCATTTACCGGTGAATTACTCCTCTGATGCAAAAAACCCAAAGTAACCCGGTTCATTAACCAATATAAACCCCAGAGAATTATAAAGGTAATTGTGATAATGATCAATGGTTGTTTACCAAGAATTTCTTCTAGACCTTTAGTCAGGATGGCATCTGGTTGAGTAATAAAGTCCCAGCTATTAAACCGCAAAAATCTTCCCCAATAAATACCCACAGCACAAAGAATATGAGTGATCAATTCTACGGTGAAAATCCATTTAGTTTTGCCAATGCGATGTAAATAGTAACCTAAATTGATTAATGATATGACATAAGCTTCAAATCCTCCCAGAATGACAACCAGATAAACAGGAATTAAAACTAATGTAATTATCCATATTGAAGGAACTCGGCGAATATCATGTATGAGATGAATAATGTCAGTCAATAAATAAGGTGCATTGGGTAAAAAAGCATAGAAACTAAGAAATCCTAGCCACCAAACCCCAGAACGTCCACGTTGGCGACGAAACAACCAAACACTTAAAGCTAAAGGGATAAAGGCTAAAAATAAATTCCAACTCATCCACCGCATATTAATTTTTAAGACTTGCAAAACTGTGGTTATTAATTCAATCATCTTTACCTTTATAAAATTTTCATTCCTGTTAATTGAATCAATATTAAATCATCATTTCCAGAAATGGGGAGTTCTTAATTTTTTATCAGAAAGTTTTTGGCAGTTATCATTTTAACAGACTATTAACCTGATTATTTTGTTCCACCTGATTAGATGTTCGCAAATATACTTAGTAGGACTTACACAAAATATCTCTAAAACCTTTATTCCTCTGTGTCTCTATGGTTCGTTATTAATTTGTGCGTAATACCAATTTTATATGAAGATGCACATAATCAGACCCCCCTGTAGTCCGACCTTAGCAGGCCAAGGTGTAATCAGGTTGCCTAATAGGGTTTTAATGCCCCCTAACCCCCAATTCTGGGGGAATAAGAATTTCAAAGTCCCCCAAACTTGGGGGATTTAGGGGGCTAAATAATTATAAAATGAAGACCTTGTTTGTACCCAGATCCCCGACTTCTTTGATTAATTGTATTCGGAAAGGATAAATCTATCTTAGAAGTCGGGGATCTTATCAATCGCAAGGGTTGTGATTGCTTCCCTTCACTCGCAATGACTGTAAATATTTTTGTCCAATTACTTATCTTTGTAAACTACGGGGATCGAGGGCATCACGCAAACCATCACCTAATATATTGAATGATAAAACTGTGAGAATAATTAGAATAGCTGGCGGCCAAATTAGCCAAGGTTGTAATACTAAAATTGAAGCATTACTAGCTAAAGAAAGCATATTTCCCCAGGAAGGATCAGGTTGTTGAATCCCTAAACCAATCAAGCTTAATACTGCTTCTGCTCCGATAAAACTGGGAATGGTTAAAGTTGCAGAAATAATGATATAAGTTGCGGTTTGTGGCAAAACATGACGGATAATAATATAAACGGGATGACCGCCCATGACCTTGGCTGCTTGCACAAATTCGAGTTCTTTAATTGATAAAACTTGCCCGCGAATTACCCTCGCTAAACCCGCCCAGCTAATTAAGGAAGTAATCAAGACAATTAAAACAAAGCGTTGACTACTGGTTAATTTAGGGTCTATGATTCCTGAAAGTGCAACTAATAAATAAATGCTGGGAAAGGTCATTAATACTTCCGCTAAACGCATGATGATACTATCAATTAACCCACCAAAATATCCAGAAATACCACCAATAATTAATGCCAAGGGATAGGTAATAATAATCCCAAAAATGCCAATGAACATACTAATACGTCCACCATGCAATAGGCGACTAAATTGGTCGCGGCCTTGTTCATCTGTTCCTAAAATATTAAATTTTGCGTCGCCAATTACGCCAAATAAATGCCAATTTAAGGAAATGCCAGGGATAATTGTTACCTCTTGCCATTTAGGAGGTAGGGAAATAGTGAACTTAAATAATTGATATTCTGAACCGCGCACAAATAACCGCAATGGTGAAGGCTTTGTTTGGTCTATGGTGATTTTTCTTTCTCCGGTTTCTAAGCTAGTATTACCTTGTGTTGTTGGATATACATGAGGTCCAATAAATTGACCTGACTGGGATACCCAATGAATCTGAGTGGGTGGTAATAATGAACCATTGGGTTGTGAATCGTAGGGATTATAAGGAGCGATAAACTCCGCCGCAATTACGGCTAAATAAAAACAGAATAGGATAATTGCCCCACATCGTGCTAAAGGGTTTTTCTGAAGTCGCTGCCACCAATTCATAGTTTTTGATGTCAAAGTTAATATTGCTTAATTGTTAATATAGCGGTTGATTAAAAATGATGCAGGGGCTTTTCCGATACTTTTTTGCTAACTAATGCTAACAAATACATAAGTCGAGATTTTCTCTCAACCAAGGCGTATCAACCAATGCACGAAGATAAATTCCTCGCGCACCATTCAAATCTCGGTTCATGATTCTACCATCTAGCCGAGATTTAATGATTTTAGATCCCCCTAGATTATTGATAATTTCACCAGTCCAACTTACTGTTTTTGAAGTATATGCTTCATTAACATCAATTACTATTTTATGAAATTCACTCGCTTTGTGTTTGATAAATTTCTTAAACTTGTAATGACTTAAAGTAAGCATTTGTCGAACTGA
>NZ_PGEM01000118.1:0-4797 GCF_002934005.1 Cuspidothrix issatschenkoi CHARLIE-1
TTAGTCTGGAAGAGCCATAATATTCCTCTCAAGTTTTTAGTTATTAACAAATAGGTAAAGTTACATTTTCACTATTTGGAGATTGTTTATTGTGCTTGTCACAAATCAGGATAACCAGGATTTTAGGATGTACAGGATTATGATTTATAGATTTTCTGTGAATAGTTAATGATTATAAATTATGATTCAGGGAAAAATATATTTTTTATCATTCACAACAACCTATATTTTCTCAAAAACATCCTGTTAATCCTTTAATCTTGGATATCCTGATTCAGACAATTTTATGAGGAAAATATATTTTCTATCATTCACAAAAACCTATATTTTCTAAAAAATATCCTGTTAATACTCTGCTACGCTATCAGACATTAAATTTTTAACAAATTTATGCTAAAATAATTAACTAAGCACCGTTAAGAGATTTTTTAATTATGCAAGTAACAATTGATTTACCAGATAAATTCACAACGAAAATCATCAATCAATGGAGTAATTTACCACAAAAAATCCTGAATAATCTTGTATTAGAAGCCTTTCGAGAAAGATTAATTGATTTTGATGAACTAAAAGATTTACTAAACTTTCCTGCTGAGACTGAACTCAAAGAATTTTTAATCCAAAATAATATTCTTCATTCCGCAGGTTTACTTAATTTATATGGTGCTTGTGCTGATATTGATTTTGCAACGGATGATGATTTAATTGAGGTTATTAATGAAAAATGATTCTTTAATTTATTTACTAGATACGAATGTTTGTATCATGTATCTCAAGGGTAAATCTCCTAGTATTAATCATCATCTTGATAATTTAGAACCGGAAAAAATAGCGGTTTGTTCTGTAGTCAAAGCTGAATTATTTTATGGTTCTATGCGTAGTAATAATCCTCAAAAAGCTATAAATGTGCAAAAAATTTTTATAAACCAGTTTGTTTCTTTACCTTTTAATGATGAATGTGCAGAAAATTATGGCAATATTCGCGCTGATTTAGCAAATTCTGGAACTCCTATTAGTTCAAATGATATACAAATTGCTTCTATTGCTTTAGTGAATAATCTAACTTTAGTTACTCACAATGTCAGGGAATTTAAACGAGTTCAAGGGTTAAAAATTGAAGATTGGGAAATTTTCTGATAGTGTAGCACAAGCTATATAAAGTTACGTTTTCACCATTTGGAGATTTTTTGTTGTGGTTGGCAGAATCAGGATAACCAGGATTTTAGGATGTACAGGATTGTTATTTGTAGGTTTTCTGTGAATAGTTAATGATTATAAATTCTGATTCAGGGAAAAATATATTTTTTATCATTCACAACAACCTATATTTTCTCAAAAACATCCTGTTAATCCTTTAATCTTGGATATCCTGATTCAGACAAAATAACATCCTGTAAATCCTGATTCGGAAATTTTACTACTTATACAAATTAAGATATACTCCAATCTTCCAAACACAAATTAGGAACTTTTTCAAAATCCTTCCAATTACGAGTTACTAAAATTCCATTGACTGATAATGTAATTGCAGCAATGCGTAAATCTTGAGTACCAACGCGGATTTTTGTCTTTAATTCAGTGTAAATATTGCCAGCAGCTTCGCTAAATTGCAGGACATTCAGACTATTAATATCTTCTAATGTATCCTCTAACCTAGCATAAGCTAATACTAATTCACTTGATGAATCAGCCCTACTAATAATATTCATCCGTCCTCTTATTTGTTCACTAGCTGTAACAATAGTTATGGCAATATCTTGAGGATTAAACATACTTAATCTTTGTCTGATCAATGTATTGCCTCTTTGCAATAATGACAGATGATCAGTGTCTAGTATTCTTAAATTATTCACTGCTTTACTTACTTTTATTCATTATTTGCATCTAATTCACGACGATATTCTTCTATATATTCCAACATTTGATCAAATTGTGGATCATCTTTATACTTACCTGCTATTTTCATCCAAGGATTTTCAATTTGAGGAGATTTAATTTCTAAAGTGACAATCTTGGCATTTCCTAAACGAACTTGCAAAATTTTATCTAATTCTTCTATTGCTTCCGTTTCTGTATTCCCTAAACCTTGACATTCTGGTAAACTTAATAATGTCGCTTTCACAGTACCATCTGCTTGATTTTCAATCAACACATCATAAGTTAACTTAGGTGCAATGGTAGGAGAAGTATTTTTAACAGCTAAAATCATGATATTTTTACTCTTATAACTCTGAATTGATTATAACATAATACTTAAAAATAGTTAAAATTATTATCTACATGATTTTAAGATTTATAGAATTTTATTAGCGATCGCCCATTTTATATTTTATCATCCTGTTAATCCTTTAATCGGTGGACATCCTGATTCAGACAAAAAATATCCTGAAAATCCTCAGAGTAAATTAATTCTCTGACTTCCTTAATAAAGCCACAAAACCAGCTTGAACAAAATGAATATCAGCCGTTACAGCATAAATTAACCCCTGTTCTTTCATAACAACAAATGAGATACAATCTGTCAAACCCCAACTTTTATCTTGACGACTGTGATAAAGTTCCAGCGCACCCATGAGAAGCGGTGTATCTACACTGACAACTTTGATATTATCTGTTTGATAACACTGATTAATAAACTGAACTGATGCTGTGCGGTTCACTGCACTTAAAGCATTACCAACTTCTATTAAAATGGCTTCTGTTACCCATACTTCAACGGGATTTTTCACCCTTGGTAATAATGCTTTTGCTTGAGTATGGTATTGATCATTCTTGTTTAATAGAGCCTGAATAAATACCGTATCTAAAAATAGTCGTTCCTGATTCATTCTATGATCTCATTGTCATGTTTAGGATTACCACATAAATAGTGATCATGTTGACTTGACCAATCACTTGGTGCTTCAATAGTTCCTGTTAATGCCTCTAGCACATCCCAAGCATTACCTTCATTTCCTATATCTTCTAGTGATTCAGTAAAAAGAGGATTATCCTTGTGCATCCCTGCAAATTTCAGCCAAGGATGTTCTGTTTTATCTGGTTCAATTTCTAAAGTTACTATTTCTGGTTTTCGGGCTTGAAAAAGTTGAATCAGATTATTTAAAGCTTCTTCTTTATTCGCACCTAAACCTTGACATTCTGGTAAACTTAACAATGTAGCTTTAACCGTACCATCTGCTTGATTTTCAATCAATACATCATAAGTTAACTTGGGTGCAATTGTAGAAAGAGCATTTTTAACAGCTAAAATCATAATATTTTTACTCTTATAACTCTAAATTGATTATAACATAATACTTAAAAATAGTTAAAATTATTATCTACATGATTTTAAGATTTATAGAATTTTATTAGCGATCGCCCATTTTATATTTTATCATCCTGTAAATCCTTTAATCGTGGGATGTTCGTTCTATTTATGTTTCTCAAGGTTTGTATAATAGAAGAATCAGAGAAAGCTTGCAAGCATTAATCAAAAATCTTGAACTCTTGTAAAGCTGGTAAAAAGTTTTTATTTTCATGACTAGAACGACTCAATTTAATCAAAGCAAAACGCTGTAAATTAGTTAAACTTGCCCATACTTCAACTGTAATATTCACACCTATTTCCTCAGATTTTTTCTGAACACTATCAGGAATAGTGTTAATATCTTCCCATGCTGGATGAGGATCGATAGGCAATTCTGCCACAGATTTATCAGTTAGTTTCCATACTAAATCTTGAATATAATGCCTATAAGCATCAATTTCACTTTCTATATCGCAAGGTAATGTCATTAAATTTTGCCGTGATTCTTGATTCATTTGATTCCATTCAGCTAACTTGAGCTTAATACCGCAAGTATCTAGTTTATAGCGTACTCGCATAGGAATACAGCGCCAAGAATCCATGAAATCTGCTTCAAATTCAAAAAACTCAATCATAAATATGAATCATAATTTACATAATGATCTTACTACTATTATTCTAGCAGGTGGTAAAAGCACTCGTATGGGTACGGATAAAGCCTTAATTAATATTCAAGGTGTACCCATGTTACAACTAATTTGCAGTATAGCTGAAGTTTGTACTCATCAAGTTTATGTAGTTACTCCCTGGCCAGAACGTTATCAACAAATACTCACTCCTAACAGTCAATTTATTCTAGAAGTTCCTTTAACTGGAGAAACAGAAAATGAACCTCGCACCCATGGACCCCTTGTAGGTTTTATGCAAGGTTTAGCAATAGTGGACACAAATTGGGTACTTTTATTAGCTTGTGATTTACCCAATTTACGCCCAGAAATATTGCAAACATGGATATCTCAATTAGACACAATTCCCGAAAATGCGATCGCAGCTTTAGTCAAAAATAATCAAATTTGGCAACCCCTATGTGGTTTTTATCGTAGTCGTTGTTTACCACAATTAACCCAGTATATCCACCAAGGTGGACGTTCATTTCAACAATGGTTAAAATCTTATTATGTATATGAATTACCCCTAACAGATCCAGAAATGCTATTTAATTTTAATAGTTCTCATTCCTAAATTGGTAAACTTCTGATACTAAAATAACTTGGTAAGAATTCAGGTGAGGCAAAAAGATCCCCGACTTCTATGAGCAATTTATTATTTATGGACACAATCAATAAAACAAGTCGGGGATCTGGGTATCAATAAGTGCTTAACACCAATTTTCTATGAAAATGCACATAATCATACCATCCTGTAGTCCCCCCTTAGCAAGCTACTATGTACAGGTTTTAATGCCCCCTAACCCGCAATTCTGGGACAATAAGAATTTCAAAGTCCCC
>NZ_PGEM01000118.1:4840-19765 GCF_002934005.1 Cuspidothrix issatschenkoi CHARLIE-1
AATAATCAGGGTTGCAGTTACATCTTGCGTAAGTCCTAATTTTAAATAATCAAATTAAAAACTTTGGGGATTTACCATTAGTGGAATGTTATCCAGCACAATTCAATCAGCGAAACAGAATTTGTAATTGAAATCCTCATAAAACAGGTGAGTTGAAAAGAAGCAGGGGCGCAGAGGAGAAGAAAGAAATAAATTTTACTTCTTGCCTCTTACCTCTTGCCTTTTCACTGTCACCTGTCACCGTTTGGCCGACGCTCATGGCGAAGCCTGTTACCTGTCACCTATCTAGGCCATTTGATTTTCAATCGCCCACCGTGCTAATTCAGTACGGTTGTGGAGATTGGTTTTGCCCAACATATTGGACACATGGCTTTCAACAGTACGTTGACTCACATTTAATTCTTCAGCGATTTCTCGATTCGCTAAACCCCTAGCCACGAATTGTACTACTTTCAATTCTGTTGGGGTTAGCTGAACATCAAAAGGAACTTGGATGCGAGAACCGTTTTCGCCACCTTTAATTTGGTGTTCTTTCCAACGAACAGTTTGCTTCAATGAGGATTCTACCTGTGCTACCAGTTCCTCAGGTTCAAAAGGCTTGACCATATATACGTCAGCACCTTTATTTAACCCTTTAACTCGGTCTGCACTTTGACCTTTTGCTGAGAGGAAGAGAACGGGAATCCAACTAGTACGTTCGGTTTGTCGTACTTGTTCGACAAAAGTGTACCCGTCCATTTCCGGCATCATCACGTCGCAGATGATCATATCTGGAACTTCGGTTGCTAGAAGTTCTAGAGCTTCTCTTCCATTTTCCGCCGTGATGACTTCATAGCCTCGGAACTCTAAGTAATCCTTCACCAGCAAGATGAGGTTAGGGTCATCATCAATAAGTAGAAGTCGTTTGTGGTCTTTCATGCTGGGTTCTTTCATAGCTGTGGCACTTGTCGCGCTTCGATCCATTAAGGTATTGATATAGTTATCCTTTATGGTGGATGACTTCGGATGTTGTCTGTTTTTCCCACTTAACTTGCTTTTACCGCCCGAAGTGTTAAAAATAGTAGTTATTTTCAACAAACTTGTAGGTGGCTGGAAAAAGTCTAGTAAGGATACGTATAGCAGTAGTCTTTATAATGCGCTATTATAGATTCCTTTGAAAGGTGCAGGCTAAAAAACCCTGATTAAATTATCATTCTTGCGATTGACAAGAAGGCTTTTTTTTAAGATGACCCTAGCTCAAAATTCACCGCCTCTTTCATTGGTATACTGCTGCTTTACTTATCCTTCGGATGTAAAACCTCTATCAGAGGTTTAAAATCAACCGGGGAGTGTTTGGCTAAGTAAGGTTAAAAATGGAGATTTTTTCACCATACTCATTGCCAATTTCAATTTATTGGTCTGAGATGACCTACTCTAATGACTTCTGGATTTAATTGGCGATACCAGACCCCATCTAGGTAAACTACCATTATCGTTCTAGAACAGCAAACACGCAAGTTTTTGGTTTAGGTAACAGTTGACGGTTGTACGGTTGTAGGGGCAAACGGCCGTTCGCCCCAGGACATGTCACCTGTTACCTGTCCCCTGTTCCCTAGTAGTTTTAGGGATGAGATGACTGTTTGTGGATCACTGTGCTGTTAATCATTGAGTAGATCCCTGATTACAGTTCTATAACAATTTCCCAACTTTGCAAATAAAGTTGTCCATATCAACATATTCATTACTTACGCAACAGACCCAGACAACTAAAATAATTGGATATTTGCACTTACAGTATGGACTGGCTGGTTTAAGTTCGGAAACCCGTACCCAAGCCATGATTGCTATTATGTCGGATCTTTCGCTAGATTAGCACTCATGAGTCGAGAGTGCTAAGAAAGCAATAAAATTTGTATGGCTGCTGTATCTTTAAGCGTTTCCACCGTTAAACCTTTGGGCGATCGTGTTTTTATCAAAGTAAGCGCGCCCCAAGAAAAAACCGCAGGCGGTTTGTATTTGCCCGATAATGCCCAGGAAAAACCCCAAGTAGGCGAAATCGCTGCTGTTGGTCCTGGCAAGCGCAATGACGATGGTACTCGTCAAACCATGGACATTAATGTTGGCGATAAGGTGTTGTACTCCAAGTACGCTGGCACTGATATCAAGTTGGGTACAGAAGAATATGTACTTCTCTCTGAAAAAGATATTTTAGCAATCGTCAGCTAATTGGGTATAGGTGATAGGTAAATATTTTTTCTCATTACCTGTTCACCATTCACCAGTATTCCAGAAAAATTTAATTTACTACCGGGATTTAGACTTATTATGGCAAAGCGCATCATTTACAACGAAAACGCCCGTCGCGCCCTAGAGCGTGGTATTGATATTCTGTCCGAAGCTGTGGCTGTTACCCTTGGTCCTAAAGGTCGTAACGTAGTTCTAGAAAAGAAATTCGGCGCACCACAAATCGTTAATGATGGTGTCACCATCGCTAAGGAAATTGAATTAGAAGACCACATCGAAAATACAGGTGTAGCTCTAATTCGTCAAGCTGCTTCTAAAACCAATGACGCTGCTGGTGATGGTACAACCACAGCTACCGTTTTAGCTCACGCTATTGTTAAAGAAGGCCTACGCAACGTTGCGGCTGGTGCTAATGCAATTTTACTCAAACGCGGTATTGACAAAGCTGCTGGCTTCTTAGTAGAAAAGATTGCTGAACACGCTCGTCCTGTAGAAGATTCTAAGGCGATCGCTCAAGTTGGTTCTATTTCTGCTGGGAACGACGAAGAAGTCGGTAACATGATTGCCCAAGCTATGGATAAAGTGGGTAAAGAAGGCGTAATTTCCCTAGAAGAAGGGAAGTCTATGACCACCGAATTGGAAATTACCGAAGGTATGCGCTTTGAGAAAGGCTATATCTCTCCTTACTTTGCTACTGATGCAGAGCGGATGGAAACAGTTTTCGATGAGCCTTACATCTTGTTAACCGACAAGAAAATTGCTTTAGTACAAGATTTAGTTCCTGTACTCGAACAAGTAGCTCGCGCTGGTCGTCCTTTGGTAATTATTGCTGAAGATATCGAAAAAGAAGCTTTAGCAACCTTGGTTGTTAACCGTTTACGCGGTGTATTGAACGTAGCAGCAGTAAAAGCTCCTGGTTTTGGCGATCGCCGCAAAGCCATGTTAGAAGATATCGCCGTTCTCACTGGTGGTCAAGTTGTCACCGAAGATGCTGGTCTGAAGCTAGAAAACACCAAGTTAGATGGACTGGGTAAAGCTCGCCGCATCACCATCACCAAGGACAACACCACAATCGTAGCTGAAGGTAACGAAGCTGGTGTTAAAGCTCGTTGCGAACAAATCCGTCGTCAAATGGAAGAAACAGAATCTTCCTACGACAAAGAAAAACTCCAAGAGCGTTTGGCTAAATTGTCCGGTGGTGTAGCTGTTGTTAAAGTTGGTGCAGCTACCGAAACCGAAATGAAGGACAAGAAACTGCGCTTGGAAGATGCTATTAACGCTACCAAAGCTGCTGTAGAAGAAGGTATTGTTCCCGGTGGTGGTACAACCCTAGCTCACCTGGCTCCTCAATTAGAAGCTTGGGCGCACAGCAATCTCAAAGATGAAGAATTGACAGGCGCTTTAATAGTCGTTCGTGCTTTACCTGCTCCCCTGAAGAGAATTGCAGAAAACGCTGGTCAAAACGGCGCTGTAATTGCGGAAAGAGTGAAAGAAAAAGATTTCAACATTGGTTTCAATGCTTCTACCAACGAATTTGTTGATATGTTGGAAGCTGGTATTGTTGACCCCGCTAAAGTAACTCGTTCTGCTTTGCAAAACGCTGCTTCTATCGCCGGTATGGTGTTGACAACAGAATGTATCATTGTTGACAAACCAGAACCTAAAGATGCTGCTCCTGCTGCTGGTGCTGGCATGGGTGGCGGAGATTTCGATTACTAAAACCTTTTCTGAGTTTTCCGAGTCTAGATAATGGCCGCCTCCTAACGGAGGCGGCCATTATTTTATGTCACGCAGAGGCGCGGAGAAAATATTTAGTTTGAATGCAACTTACAGATAAAATTTCATCAAATTGTATTCTATTAATACAGAATTTCATATTAAGAGTATTATAAAGTACAAAATAACCATAATTTGTACTTGTTCTCAGGCGTTTTTTGATAACTAGCAACTTGAGTTATATAAAAAGCAGGCGTGGCCTGCTTTCAAGGAAGTTTATATTTAATGTTAATAATCAAAAAACAATCCTTGATGACTAAATTAACCACCACGTCTTAAAGATGTTTCTACCCGTTGGAATTCTATCTGTAGACGTTTTTTCAGTTTTTCAGGAACGGGACGATTAGGATAGGAACTGTAGTGACCTGCAAGGGAGTTGAGAGCAGTTCGCATAGTTGTAAAGGAATTCAGAGAAGCAACAGCCGTATTACGCTGATAACGTGCCGAAAAGTCATTGATTTTTCGGCGTGCTTCTGATTGTAAGGCGGCTTTATCGGGAGAATCTGGTGTTAATTCCAAGGCTTGTCTCAAAATACCAACTACAGCTAAGGTATCCTGACGATAATCACCAGTTAAACTATCAGGACTGCCCGTACAACCAACTAAGCCCATAACTACAACTAAAACTAGAGAAAGCAGACGCGACCAATAACTTTTCATAACCTTTTAGTAGAAAAACAAGTAAATCAAGATTTATCCTATCTTGGATTGGTATACAGGACATAGGAAAAAAATCAATTCCAGAGTGAAAATTGGCAACTTTAAATTCGATAAAACCCTTACTCAGTCTTAATCAGGCGATATAAAGTATCCCTTTGTTGGTAAGGTCTATTTACGGAGGATATGGCATTTTCTAGGGTGGGGACTTCCATACAAGTACCTCCTACAGCCCCGGCCATGGTGGTAATATGTTCTTCCATTAAAGTGCCACCGATATCATTACAACCCCAATTTAAGGCTGCTGTAGCACCTCCTAACCCTAATTTTACCCAGCTTGGTTGGTGATTGGGTATATAATTACCGAGGTAAATTCTAGCTACGGCGGTGAGAAGGAGAGCATCAGCGAGGACTGGTTGATCTCTACCCACCCGTTTACGTAAGGATTTAGGGGCTTCTTGTCCGACAAATGGCAAAACAATAAATTCCGTGATTCTCGCAGGATAACCTTTTTCTATGGCTGTTTGTTGGAGCGATCGCAATTTTTCTAAATGTCCAATTTGCTGTTCTGGGGTTTCAATATGCCCAGATAAAATGGTACTAGTCGTCGGTAGTCCCAATTGATGCGCTGTAGTCACAATTTCTAGCCAAGTGGCTGTATCAATCTTTTCTGGACACAATACCCGTCTGACCTCATCATCTAACACTTCTGCTGCTGTTCCGGGCATTGAACCAACTCCAGCATCCCGCAAAGCTGTAATCACCTCACTATAGGTAATTTCATCTAGTCTGGCGATAAACTGGACTTCCTGGGGAGAAAAAGCGTGTAAATGTAAATGAGGAAATGCGCTTTTAATAGTTTCTACCAGCTTCATATAATAAGGTAAAGACTTACTATTGATCTGTGCTTGTGGATTTAATCCCCCTTGCATACAGATTTCCGTTGCCCCCCGACGCACCGCATCTGTAGTCTTTTCTAAGATTTGCCCCCAGTCTAGCCAGTAGGCATCCCTATCACCATCATCTCGCCGGAAAGCGCAAAAACTACAATGCTGCTCACATACGTTAGTAAAATTAATATTACGATTAATTACGTAAGTAACAACTTCACCAGATTGTTTTTGTCGTAATTGGTCAGCCACAACCTGGATAGAATTTACAGATTCTGGTTCAGTTTGTTTTAATAAAATTACTGCCTCAGAAGGTGATATATTAAACCCTAGTAAAGCACGGTCAAGAATAGTATCCAAAGTAATATTTATCACAATTAGTCAAATTTTAGTATGAATAAATTAAAAGCCAGCCTACCATTACTAATTATTTTATCAGGTGTAATCTTTTCTTGATATAGGAATCCGGTTTGATTCTTGTTCATTAGACATAGGAGTGAAAATTATCCTAGGGACAATTGATGAATTGTCCCTACAAAGGTTTGATGGTTATTGTGATGCGGTTAGCTTATTATATTAATCCTAAATATCCAGTCATATTGCTATCAGAAAACCAGCAGATTTAGCAACTACTTTAGAAAAGGTTACTCAAGCAAACGCAGAAAAATATAATCGTGTTCTTTGGTTAGATAGTGGTAATCCCGTATGGTCTAAACTGAAAAATGAAGCAGAAGTAGAAACAGCAAAACAAAAGATAGAAAAAGTTTTTTTATCTCAGTTTAAGTGAATAGAAAGTCAAAATATTGCTGGGACAATGACTCTTGATGATTTTAGCGCTAGTACAGCACGGCGTAAATAAAACAACCATTCTCAATCACTAAAAAGCTTACGCCATATTATTTTTGACTTTTGACTTTTGACTTCCGCCTTGCGGTACTAGGCTTTACCTTAAGTCTACCAAAACTTAACCAAAAACTTAAAATTTATCAGTTCTCTTAATACCCAGATTGTAGTAGCCTATTCTAGAGTTAACCTTTATAATGTCAACCCAGCAATTTTAAAATTACTACTTATTTTATGAATACAAACTCATCTAATTCCCTTTTAGCAGTTCCCACGGGTGCATTAAAAATTTCTGAATCTACAGCAAATGGCAACCATCCCATTCTCCTATCTTTAGTGATTCCTACTTACAAAGAGCATGACAATGTTGAAAATATAGTCAAAATACTCAGTAACTTACTGGATGAAGCTATCCCTGGAGATTATGAACTGATTATAGTGGATGATGATAGTCCTGATTTAACTTGGGAAGTAGCACAATCTCTCATTCCAGATTATCCCCAATTACGGGTGATGCGTCGTCATGATGAACGGGGGCTATCTTCAGCAGTAATTCGTGGCTGGCAAGCTGCTACAGGGCGTGTATTAGGCGTTATTGATGGGGATTTACAGCATCCTCCAGAGATATTAACACAACTGTTACAGAAGATAGAAGCAGGTGCTGATTTAGCTTTAGCTAGTCGTCATGTAGATGGTGGTGGTGTCAGTAGTTGGAGTGTAGTTAGACGGTTTTTATCCCGTGGGGCGCAGGTGCTGGGATTGGTAATTTTACCAGGTGTATTAGGTAGGGTTACTGATCCAATGAGTGGTTATTTTATGGTGAGACGGAGTGCGATCGCTGGGGCAACCATGAACCCCGTAGGGTATAAAATTCTCTTAGAAGTCATTGGAAGGGGACAGGTGGGAGAAATTGCCGAAGCAGGTTATGTATTCCGGGAACGTAGAGAAGGTCAAAGCAAAGTAACCTGGAAACAATATGTAGAGTATATTCAACATTTAATCAGGTTACGAGTATCCACTGGTAGGTTAGGTAAAATTCGCCTCAAGTTTAACTTCCCCATTGGGCGTTTTATCCGCTTTGGTGTAGTAGGATTGAGTGGTGTATGTGTGGATATGCTGATACTTTATTTACTCAGTGATCCGACAACCTTAGCATGGCCTCTAACACGCAGTAAAATAATTGCTGGTGAAATTGCGATTTTCAATAACTTCCTATGGAATGATGCCTGGACATTTGCGGATGTTTCCATGAACCAGAAAGGATGGAAACCAAGGATAAAACGCTTTTTGAAATTCAACGTTGTTTGTTTAGCTGGGTTAGTGTTGAATGTGTTGGTATTGAATTTAGTCTTTAATTTCCTAATTCCTAACCGCTATATTGCTAACTTTACAGCAATTGGTGTGGCCACAATTTGGAATTTCTGGGTTAACCTAAAACTAAGCTGGCGAGTAACTGAAGTTAAATAACATTCCCCTTAGCAATGGTGGACTATAGGGGCCTGATTATGTGCATCTTCATAGAAAATTGGTATTAACATCGCCGTAACTGCGCTAATAAAACCACAATTTCATCTATTGCGACTCTCAAAACTCTATTAGGTTTCTCAGATTGATTTACCAAAATACTAAAAACCAACGGCTCATAATTAGGTACATTCACATATCCAGATAAAGCAGAAATTCCTCCCAAAGTTCCTGTTTTTCCCGCAACAATTCCCACAGCAGGAGTATTCAGAAAACGCTCTTTTAAAGTTCCTTTTACACCGCCAATAGCTAAAGAAACCCGAAAAACTTCTGCTTGGGATGATTTAGCCATTGCTTGTAAAAGTTGTACTAAAGCTATGGGAGTCGTTAAGTTTTTGCGAGATAAACCAGAACCATCTACAATTATATAACCATCTGCGTCAACTCCTAATTGAGTTAATGTTTCTCTCACTACTTCTAATCCAACATCAGCCGTATTTTTATTTTTTTCTCCTGTTTTTTTAATAGCCAAACTTCTAAGTAAAGCCTCAGCATACAAATTATTACTATTAATATTTGTTTCTATTAATAACTCAGATAACGGTGGAGATTCTACTGCGGCTATTTCTTTTTTTAGGTCATTTTCATAAAGATAATTACTCGTAGTTTCTTTAATACTAATTCCTTCCATAGCTAAATGCTGGCGAAATTTTCCTAAAAAATTAATAGTTGGATCAAATACAGCTAAACCAGTGGTTGCTGCTTCAGAATTAACAGGCAATTGTCCTTTAATTTGCAAAATTTGTCCTTTTAAATCACGATTTACCTTGACAAAGCCAGGTTCATTAGCTGGAGTAGTCATGGTATTATTTTCAATTTGCCAAGAGTATGCTTCCGTAGGATCAGCCCATTTTATTTGTAATGGTTGTCCAATATTTTGGGGTAAAAAAGTTACTGTAGTGGCATTTTCATTAATAATTAAACTGTTAACAGGTACACCATAATCAGCCTGAATATCTTCCCATTGCCAACTAGAATTAACTACCGATCCTTGAAAATAACTCTCATCAGCAATTAACTGATTAATTTGACGGATTCCTTGTTGATATAGTTGTTTTGATAGTATTGTTAATTGAGCATTTTTCAGACTCGGATCTCCCCTACCTACTACCCGTAAAATACCATTACCATCATCATAAATAGAGGTACGAATCCGAAAATCTGCCCCTAATGTTTGTAATGCGGCTGCGGTAGTAAATAGCTTAATATTAGAAGCAGGAATAAAATACTTCTGGGCATCTTGACTATAAAGAATTTTGTCTGATGATAATGTTTTGACTAAAATTCCCCAACGCGCTCGATTAAATTGGGGACTATTGGTAATATTATTAATCGCTGATGATAATTGAGACGGACAAATTGATTTTGTTGGAGTAGTTTGTGTAACTGGGGTTTGTGCTTTAGCTATTTCTTGGATACTAGAAATTTGAACACTGAAAAACAGTAATACTAAGCTAATAAAAGATTTTTTTGACATATTACCAGTTATTTGGTCTAGCTAGATTTTTGAATTTTGTAAATTGTGGATCAAATAATAGTTTAATTGTTCCTGTTGGTCCATTACGATGTTTAGCTAAATGTACTTCTGCAATACCTCTATCTGGTGTATCTGGTGAATAATATTCATCACGATATAACATCATGACTATATCCGCATCTTGTTCAATTGAATTGTGAACAATGATATTATTGGCAACAAAATTATGCAAATGAGGAACTGTTAAATCAAATACTTCTTCTTCTCCATCTAATTTAATTGATATAATTTCATCCCAATAAATATCAGTATTAGCAAAAGCAGGTAGCTCGCCAGATTTAACAATATTGGCAACTCTTAATGCTCGTGAGAACAAATCTTGAGGGACACATTTTTCGTAAGACCTCAAAGCAAAAACTCCAAGAGATTCTACCCATTTGGCTATTGAATTTCTAATACCATGAGTTAGGCGTTGTGCTGCGGACAAATAAACCTGATACCAACGACGTTCCGGTGAAATTCTGGAAACAATTGCATCACTAAACAATTCTTTTGCTAAGAAAGCAACATTCTCTGGTACATCTATTTCTCTAGTGGTGTATTTTATAGCATGACTTGGTAGTGTACAACCCCCTAATAATGCAACTTCAGAATAAGTCATGGTTTGTTTACCAATAATTGGCAAATGTCTTGGTAAGCAAATATATTGTTTAGAACTTAATTCATCCAATCTTTTCCAACCATTAATAGTTAAAAATTGATGATTGGCAGTAGCACTAATTTTTCTACCTAATCGGGTTTTTAATGTAAATACTGGTTTAATACCTGTAGAAAATGCGTTAGTAACAATAGCTTTTTCTAATTTCATTGTATTTTCATTTAATGCCCAAACGGCAAAGCCAGATTTACCTACTAAATCTTTAATTGGTACTTGTAAACCTGTATCCGCTAATCTTACTAAAGAATCTCCTGTTAAACAGCCAGATTCTCTCAAATCAGATAACATGGGACGTTTATTGGTTCTGGCTTCTACACCGCGACTTAACTGGGATAAGGCAATGATTGGTACAGATAATTCTCTGGCTAAACCTTTTAAAGAACGGGTAATTCTTGATAATTCTTGTACGCGATTATCACCTGCTCCTTCCATTAATTGCAAGTAATCTATTATTATTAATCCCAAATCTTTATTTTGTTCAGCTTGTAGTCTTCTGGCTTGACTTCGTATTTGGGTAACTGTAATATTTGCCGTATCATCAATAAAAATTGGGGTTTCTGATAGCTTATCAATGGCACGACTTAAATTTTCCCATTGATTTTGGGCAATGCGTCCACTTCTTAAATAACTGCTTTCAATTCCTGCTTCACTCGCTAATAATCTCTGTACTAGCTGTTCTTTGGACATTTCTAAACTAAATACCGCTACTGGTAATTGATAACCAGCAGCAATATTATGAGCCAGATTTAAGCAAAATGCTGTTTTCCCCATTGACGGCCTAGCAGCGACGATAATTAAATCAGAACGCTGAAAACCAGTGGTCATGGCATCTAAATCATAAAAACCGCAGGGTATTCCTGGTAAAGCAATTCCTTGATGTCGAGTTTCAATATCTTGAAAAGTATTAATTAAAGTGTCACCAATATGAATTAATCCTGATTGGGTTTTTTCTTGGGTGACGTTAAAGATTTTTTGTTCTGCATTATCTAGAACAATTGGTAATTCTGTTTCTGTCTCATAACCTAGATGAACAATTTCATTACCTGCTTTAATTAATTGTCGTCGCAGATATTTCTCCATTACTAATTCTGCGAGGGCATCAATATTAACTGCGGAAACTGTGCGGTCTACTAATGTTGCTAGTTTATTTCTGCCACCAATACGGGTTAATAGATCATTATCTGTTAACCAACTGGTAATAGAAAGTAAGTCTGTGGGTTTTTGCTGGGTATGCAGACGCAGGGCAGCTTTATAGATGATTTTATGGTCACTAATATAAAATGCTTCGGGAACTAGGCGATCGCTCACTCGACCAATTGCCTCTGGATCTAGTAGAATACCCCCTAAAATCGCTTCCTCCGCTTCTATGTTTTGTGGTGGTAGGCGATTACTACCATCACTTTGAAAGCTTAGTTCTTCAGCCATAATATTTTAAATGTTAGCGATTTTGGATGTTTACCTAATTATCCAAAACCGATATCCTAATTTTAAATTTTGGATTTTGGATTTTCGATTAAAGATTGAAAATTTAAAAATGTCCGCAGCCACCAAATTTATTCGAGGATAAATCCAAAATCTCAAATTAATTGATAAACTCTTGGCTTAATTGCTGAAGTCAATCTAAAATCTAAAATCTAAAATCCAAAATTGTGTCACCGTTAGTTAGAGACGACTTCAATGTTAATTTCTGCTGTTACTTCAGAATGGAGTTTGATTTCAGCTTTGTAAGTACCCAATTTACTAATATCGGCAATGGCAATACCACGACGATCAATTTCTAGATTAGCTGCTGCTTGAATGACATCTGCTACATCTTGGGTAGTAACTGTACCGAAAATAGCTTCGTTTTCACCAACTTGCTTGGCAATTTTTAAGCTACCAAGTTTTTCTAAAGCTGCTTTCTGCTCAGTTGCTTGTTGTTTGAGTTCTAATTGTCTTAGACGTTCTTGTTCACGTCTGCGTTCTACTTGTTTGAGAATGCCAGGTGTAGCACGGGCGGCTAAACTCTGAGGAATCAGGTAGTTACGAGCATAACCGGGAGCTACTTCTACTAAGTCGCCGATTTTTCCTAGCTTGCTGACATCTTTTGTTAAAACTAATTGCACACGTTTCGCCATTGTTTTTCGCTTTTCTTTGTAAAATCTTAGTTATTTGGGTGTCATTAGGGTGGCTTTTCAAAATTGTAGCTTGATCCTCAGCGACTTTGAACATACCCACAACCTAAAAATTCTAGCGAAATTTGGGGGCGATCGCAACACTAAATCCCCAACCAAATTTTCTACAGATAGAATCGTATAATTTGCTACTTTTACTCAATTATGTCACTTAAAACATATCCTTCATGCCACGAATTCGGGCAAAGGTTTGGATACCATCATCACTCTTTGCTGTTGCTTGTAGAGATGGTTCTTCCCAACGTAAAAAAGGATTGGTGAGTTTTTCCACTCCTAAAATTGATGGAATTGTTGGTTCTAATTTATCCCGTTGAGCCTTAACATCTTGGTAACGTTTTTGTAAATCTGCATTTCCAGCATCCACCGTCACCGCAAACCGCAAATTGCTTAAAGTGTATTCATGGGCGCACCACACGCGAGTATGATCAGGTAAAGCCCTAAGTTTACTTAATGAATCTACCATTTGCCCTGGTGTACCTTCAAATAAACGACCGCAACCTCCCGCAAACAATGTATCACCACAGAACAATTCTCCAGGCTCTCCTGGACTTGCTGGGGGGAAATAGTAAGCAATATGAGCGCGAGTATGTCCAGGTACAAAGAATACATTAGCAGTGCGATCGCTAAATTGGATGCGATCGCCTTCCTGTAAAAACACCTGTTGTCCCGGAATCCTTCCCCGATCTTCTATACCACCATATACTTTTAGTTCAGGAAATACCTTGATTAATCCTGTATTGCCACCCACATGATCTCCGTGATGGTGAGTATTGAAAATAGCAACTAATTGAGCATTGAGTTTACTTAATTCCGCTAAAACTGGTTGAGATTCCGCCGGATCAACAACCACAGCAATATTTTGTTGTGGATCATGCAGTAAAAATATATAGTTGTCTGAAAGTACAGGTATCCGAATTACTTGCATCCGCTTTTATTCCACTACAAGAATATGATAAATAAATAAAAATATAGCGCCAGGCACTTTTTGCTGAATATTGGGTATAAACCAGAAAAATACAGTCTTTTAAACTTAAAGCTGAAGCGATAAAATTTAACTTCAACTTTCATTTTCCAACTTACCCCATACTACAGTTATTACCTGGACGCTGATTGTTAGACGTTCTTTTTCTGGGTCTCACGCCAAACTTCGGCCATTCTTCCCCAGTTAGTGCTAAATTCATCGAAACCCATCAGAGTTCCTGGTGTTTCTTCATCCCAAGAGGCGGAAAGAACACCATAGGTAATTCCCAACACACCTAAACCAAACAATCCCATATTCACCAATAAAACGGCGATAGGTGGAAGTTGGACATGAGCTAAGGTGACTAGGAGATAGCTAATTACTAAACTAGCAATCCCTAAAAATGTAGGAATACCGCAAAAACCAGCCACTCGGCGAATCATCCGCTGGCTAACTACTTCAGGAATCGCCATTTCTTGTTTAGAATAACGACGTTGCTGTTGAGGTTTTTCTTGAGTTTCCTTGGTTTTGATAACGGGTTGACTAATAGCCTTAGCGGGTTTTGGACGCTTTTTGTTTGGCTCAAAAGGTAAGGCACTACGTTCCGATTCTTCAGCAGCCATAAGAATTAGTTCCTAACCGCGAATACCAAGACGAGTAATTAAAGCTCTATATTTTTCCTGACTACCTGCTTGGATATAAGCTAGAAGACGCTTTCTTTGTCCAATCATCTTCAGTAATCCTCTACGGGAAGAATGGTCTTTTTTATTAGCTTGCAAATGTTGACTAAGGCGGTTAATGCGGTCAGTTAGCATTGCCACTTGAACTTCAGACGAACCAGTGTCGGTTTCGTGAACTTGGTAGCCAGAAATTATTTCTTGTTTGCGCTGTTGCGTCAGAGCCATGATTGATTAAATCTTTATTCTTTCTAAATTTGTGTAGCAGTTTCCTATCATATCACAGCCATCAATCACTGTGGCAAATTCTTGATCACTGGTAGGGCTGAGGAAAACCCGCCCAGGAGTTCAGAAGTTCAGAAAGAAGAGGGAAGAACTAAAAATATAATTCTCCTCCGCTCCCCTGCCCCTACTCCTTACTGTGGAGACTTGAGAGCTTGATCTAAAATCTGTCTGGCTTGTTCTGCTTTTGATCTAGCTTCCTGATAGCGCAGATTCGCTTGGGCAAAGTTTTTGAGAACCTTAAAACCTTCTTTGAGATAGGTAATTTCTTCCTCGGTTACGGATTTATCGGAAAATAGTACATCAATGGCTTTGCGAATTTCCAAGGCTTCTGTGCGCGATTCTTGCACCTTTAACTTTAAAGAAGCTAAATTACTGAGAATTTGAACTGCTTGGGTAATCTCATCTTCACGACTAGAAGTATCTGTAGTTGGTTCTTTCACCTCTATTAACTGTTGGGGACCAAATCCTTCCTCTAGTTCCGTTGGTAATTCACCAGCGTCCATAAGTTCCATTAACTGATCCATTGCTTTGTCACGGGCTTTAGCGGAATCTTTGCCAGGAACGGTGAGAATAATTTCTGGGCTTTGAGCGAGACTGTACTGAACCATAGGTGTATATATAAATCCTATAATGTAGGGGCGTTCGCGTAGCGTGCTGGAAGCATCAGCATTTGGACAATTAATTATCGGTTTTTACCCAAGACTATCATCCGAATGCTTC
>NZ_PGEM01000118.1:19916-25859 GCF_002934005.1 Cuspidothrix issatschenkoi CHARLIE-1
ATGCTATATTAAATTTAGTCAAGTTAATTTGAGGTTAATACAAATATGACACAGGAATTAATAGACCTCAGAAATAGTATTTTAGAACAGCGTTATAGTGATGCTTTATCTCTTGTTGATGAGTTAGAGGGGATGAGCAAAAAAGCTATTTTGCGACAAATAAAGGCTTTCCTAAATGTTTTACTAATACATCTAATTAAGAATGCTATTGAACAAAGATTAACCAATTCTTGGGCAGCTTCTATCAGAAATGCAGTGGTAGAAATTCAAGATATTAACCTTAAGGAAAACAAAAATTCCTATTATATTAATGTTGATGAATGGGAAAATTTAATTTTAGAAGATATAATAGAGAAAGCTATAGCTGATGCTAGTGAAGAAGTTTTCAATGGTGCATACAATCAATTTCAATTAGAGGAAATGATTGACCAAAGGGACTTGATAATAAAAGGTTGTCAATTTTTAAGTTTGACTTATGAACATTCAGCAAAAACTTTACCGAAAGCGATAACGGAAGTTTTAATACAGTTACCAGGTGGGGAAAGTTGGTTTAACCGCAAGTAGTTAAAGATCCCCGACTTCTTAATGTAATCACGAAATTTGTGTTTTTAACCAACTCCGAAAATTCTTAATCATTGACACCTCACCCACTTGTAAACTAGAAGCTAAAAACTGAGGAACTTCTGTATTTAAAGGTAAATTTGCAAAAGTTGGTGAACCATTGCAAGGAATATATTTATCCTCAGATAAACTATAAATTTGCATCACAGGTTCATCATAACGCCAAACTTCAGGAACACCTAAAGCTTGATAAATTGGTAATTTATCAATAGAAGAACTAGCATAATCAACTTCTATGACTAAATCAGGTGGAGGATCTTGAGTTAAATCTAAACTAGTTTTATTTCTCATAATTGGTTCATTTTGAATATAGAAACTAGAATCAGGTTCTACACCTTTAGCTAAATCTTCTCTTTTACAAGTTAATGAACCAGTGCTTTTGACATTGAGATTTAACTCTTCAACTAAAACAATAATTAGATTTTGTAACAAACGGTTATTATGTTCATGGGGCATTAATGGAGTCATAATTTCTAAGATTCCCTGATTATAAGTAAACCTGTTATGGCGATCGCCACCTGTTTCTACTAAAATTCGTTCAAAAGTATTCCAAGAAATATGATGGAGGATAACGCTATTGGTGTGAGTGTTGCTGTGAGTAGGTGCTAGAGTTACCATAGAAATTCACCTCGCAGTTTTAATTGTTCTATTATATCACTTTAGGGAATATGGAAAATTCTCCCTAAGAATTAATTTAAAAGTTCTATCAGTTCATCTTTAGTTAAATCTGCATCTCGAATTATTTTTACTAATAAACCTTTTCCGATAGTTTTACCACTATGGGAAGGAATAGAAACAACTCGATTATCTTCATGTTTCATTCTTACATGACTTCCCTTTTGTATGACTATATAAAAACCTGCTTTTTCTAATGCAGCAATCAGTTCTTCTCCTGTAATTGTTGGTAATTTAGTCATGATAATACTACTTTTTGCACACCAATAAATTCAGTTATTGATTCCTCTTCTAGTTCTTCTAAACACATTTCAATAACTTCTTTAATATTTTTCATGAGTTCATCAATAGTTTCTCCTTGACTATAACAGGCTTTAAGTTGGGGAACTTCACCAATATACATACCATCTTCATCTCTTTCAATTACTACATAAAATTCTTTGTTTTTCATGGTTTTATTTGTCATGGCGATAGGTTACTAATAAAGTTAGCAATATTCGACTTTTATTGTAACACAAACGAAAGATCCCCGACTTCTTTGATAAATTAACATTATTTACCAAAGATTAAATTAAGAAGTCGGGGATCTGGGTATTGCATCATTTTGGTTTTTTGCTTCTTTCCCAAGCTTTTGATGCTGGTGGTAGAGGTGATGATGGCTTTTCTATAATTTCAATAATTGTACTAATCACTTGATGAAGTTTATCATCTTTGAGTTTTCCAACGTACCGAATTACATTACTTTTATCAACCGTCGTAATAATATTAGGGCGAATATAACAAGGACTTAAATTTAATTTACCCACTCTAAAATCTTGATCTTCTAATTTAATTTCATAATCTCGTCCTGGTTTACTGGTAATAGGACAAATTATAATATTATTATTGTCTGATTCAGTTATAACTAAAGCTGGACCTTTCTTTGTGGTAGATGTGTCAGAAAAAGGAAAAGGAACAGATATCAGAAGGAGTTTATGCTTGCATTTCTTGAATCAAATTCTCTAATTCTGATAGTTGTTGCCTCATTTATTTTCGATGATCATGATACTATTTTAAAGCAGCATAGACATCAGATAAGGTAATACTAGAATTATTCTGGAGAAGCATAACCTAAGAAAGTCTATCTGTATCGTCTGTATCGTCTGTATAATTACCCCCAGAACTATTAGCATTGTTTCGGGTAATTATTAACGCACCTATTGATGTAATTAAGATGCCAAGACCGGTAGCAAAAGCAGGTTGTCCATATAAAAGAATAATAGCAATGATAGCTCCAATAAAACCAATTATTGGAGAAAAAAACGAAAACGTTGATAATAAAATAATTACGAGAAATGGTAACAGTAAGAAGCTAATTCCAACACTTATAATACAGTAAATTAAATCTCCAATAGTGAAGGGTTCTCCTCTAGATATAAACCCAATGATACCGATCGCTAGGAAAAATAGACCTGCAATAAAAACTCCAGGTGCATTTTTCTGTAGGTCTTGATTAAAGTTTTTGGACATTTTTAAAGATTCCTTACAAAATTCTGTGCAGTTCTTTATTTTGCTTATCGCTAAAATTCACCTATTTAGACTTTACTTGAAGATTTCGGGATGGTTATATGCAAAAATAGCAACGTCGATACAGAATACTAGACAAGCTATATTAGCAAAGACAGCGGCCCCAGTGTTCAGGGTACAAGTTTTTTCATATACGCCTATAAAATTAGATTCTGTACACTCTCGTAAAAACGGAAAATTCATTAAGAAAAGAAATACAACAAAATTAGTGAATAAAAGATTGAAAAAAAACTGCCGATAACAATTGCTAAGTGTTTTGGACTTGATTTCTCCAATTTTGACATCACAAAAACCCCTAAAGTATTTATCAGTAAACCAAAAATATGTTCTAACCTGAGTTCAGGATAAGTTTAAACCCTAATCTTGTCATTGAATAATTTTGTGATCTGTTATAGCTACAAATCCATAACCCACAGCAGCACCTACAATAAAGGAGGCGTATAATATCCTACATAATTTATATTTACCCATCTTAGAGGATGTCTGAAATTTTAATTTACTAGGCTATGCTACACCATACACCTAAACCTGAAAAGCGGAAAAAAGCGGATCGCAAAAAAAAATTACAAACAGGCGGAAAAAAGCTGGAAAATACGGATAAAGTCTGCTATCATTACTGATGTCGCGTTACATTTCTAACCATGCAGGTTCACGAACTACTACAACTTGTGGATGAAGCTGTTTATCTCAACACAGGCAAGCATCTCAATGACTTGCAACGTGGAGTTATTGAGGGGACACTAAAGCATCAAAAGTATGCTGATATTGCCGAAAATTGTGGTTGTAGCGCTGGTCATGCAAAGGATGTAGGTTACGAACTTTTACAAATGTTATCTGATATTTTTGATGAACCAGTTGATAAAAGTAATCTTAAATCTGTTCTGGAACGACAGGGAAATGTAAATCTTTTTTTAGGTGATAAAAGTATTAATCAAAATATAATTGGCTGTATAAATATTAGTTCTAAACAACCTAAAACTAAATCAGATAAAAATAATTCTAGTAATACTCAATTAAAGCAACGTAAAAATAATAAAATTCAGATAGAAAAAATTGATAAATTACGGTATTTTGGTTTAAGTGATGAACAAATCGCAGAGGTATTAGAGTTACCTTTAGAGATAATTAAACAGGTAGAATCGGAATAATAAAGCTTTTAATTTCCACTGTGATTTTTTCTTTGCCTTTTTCCTCTGTACGCAATCAATGTTATAATAACATTAATTCTTGAGTATCCTATTATGAGCCAAATTCTAACTCTGGAACTAAGTGATAAAATAGCGATCGCTATTCAGCAACAAGCTAATAATGTCGGTATTTCTCCCGAAAGTTTAGCAACGGCATTGCTAGAACAACATTTTAGTCAAGTTTTGCCAGTATCTACAGATGCACAAAAAGAATTAGCACAGGCAAAATTCGAGCGTCATTTTGGCACACTCAATATTCATAATAGTACAAATATTGATAATGAAAGCATTGATGCAGATTTAGCGAAAGAGTATGCTAATAACCACCAGGAGAGTTAATGTTAATTGATACCTCCGGGTTACTTTGTTTACATTATCCCACAGAGCCACTTCATAGTCTAGCGTGTATTGCATATCAAAAGGCTACAGTTAAGGTAACTCATAGTTATATCATCGCTGAATATGTTGCTTTAGCCAATGCTAGACGCTTTCCTCGCTCATCTATACTTGCTTTCGTGATTGATTTATTGGATAATCCAGATATTGAAACCGTTTGGATTAATGAATCATTGTATCGAAAAGCAATTGATCTATTGATGATCAGACAGGATAAAAGTTATTCTTTATGCGACTCTATCAGCTTTGTATTGATGCGTGAACGTCGTATTAAGGAAGCATTAACAACAGATAGACACTTTGAGCAAGAAGGCTTTATTCGTTTACTTCATCCAGAACTATAAAATCTAAACAAGCTAAAATTAAAATTGTAATGAAGATATATGGATGTAAAAATATGAAGCTAAGAGTAATTCTAGAACCTAGTGATGAAGGTGGTTATACCGTTTATGTTCCCTCCTTACCTGGTTGTATCAGTGAAGGGGAAAATGTTGATGAGGCATTAGCAAATATTAAAGAAGCTATAGAGTTATATCTTGAACCTATAGAAAATGAATTTTCCTTTAGGGAAGGTATTATTGTTCGAGAGTTGGTTCTATGACAAAAGTTCCCAGCCTTCCATACACTAAAATCATCGCTGCTCTAGAACGAGATGGATGGGTTGTGGTTCGTCAACGTGGTAGCAAAGCGTGGCTTTCAGCCATAGTGTTCCCTGTTCCCTGCTATAGTTAATGATATAATTGTCTTGGTTGTTGGTATTTGAGGTTAATAAAAAAATGACACAGGAACTAATAGACCTCAGAAACTGTATTTTAGAACAGCGTTATACAGATGCTTTGGCTATTGTAGATGAATTAGAAGGGATGAGTAAAAAAGCAATTATTAGACAGATTAAATCTTTTTTAAAAATCCTGTTAATTCATTTAATTAAAAATCAAATAGAAAAACGACTAACTAATTCTTGGACTGCTTCTATAAGAAATGCAATCTTAGAAATTGAAGATGTGAATTTAAAAGAAAATAAAAAATCATATTACATTAATCAAGATGAGTGGAATGATTATCTTGAAAATGAAATAGATGTAGCTATTCGAGATGCAAGCGTAGAAGTGATGAATGGCATTTATAGTCCGTTTCAACTTGCAGATTTTGTAGACCAACAAGAGATAATTCATCAAGCAGAATTGCTGCTAAATCTCACTTATAATCACTCAATTAAAGAATTACCCGCAATCATTGATAATTATTTAACTGAGTTACCCGGTGGTGAAGATTGGAAATTAGGAAAAAGGTAATTTATCAAATATTTTCTACCACTTCAAAAACGCCTCTTCAACTCCTTTCTCCCGTCTAACTTTCGCATCAATTTCAAACCAAGTAATAATTTGTTTTGCTGTTAATTCCTCAATAGAAACATCATATTCCTTCGCAATGTGTTGTAAAATCCGCAAAGAAGAAATTGTCAATCTAGTTAAAACCCACATTCCGCACCCTTAGC
>NZ_PGEM01000013.1 GCF_002934005.1 Cuspidothrix issatschenkoi CHARLIE-1
TGAAGTGCGGAATGTGGGATAGAAGAAGCCAAACTATATTTAGACGAAAAGGCCACACAGCTAAATGCTCATTCTAAAGCGAGTGATAAAGAAGGAATTATTTACAGATTTCCAGGATAAATAAAAGAAAGGATATATTCCTGATTTGTATAAAATTTATCTAAAATTAAATTTTTCTTATTCAAAGCTTAACTTTTGAGGTGTTCAGTGATAATAATTCACTTTTTGCTGCAACATAAAAATTCCCTCATTTCCTTAAAGTGAAAAGGTTTGGGGGATTATTTTTGACAACCCCATGAAAAATAGCGGCAATTCATCAATTACCGCTACTTTAGAACAGAATTTTTAGTATTTTCTGATTTTATCCACAGGGAAGATCAGAAAGTAATTCCACTGAATGTACTGGAAACTGCCAAAAGAAAACATAAAAATGCTTTACTTAACCTCTATGTAATAGAGTGGCAGATCCAGTAGTCTTCATTTCACGGTTTTGCCCGTATTTTTTATTAAATTTTAGTCCTAGACAGCAGTTAAGGTTGTAGTATCTACAACCAAAGTTGACCACTGGCTAGATTCTGAACTCCATCAGCATGACTTAATGGTACGTTGCTTTCATTATCATAAAAAGTAGAGATGTGATAAATCACACTACAATCTTTATCAATAATTTCAGCTTGTGAACTGGAGGCGTGAGACCTAGAATTTTAGACTCTTGCCAACAGATTTAGATTTCACCATTAACCTGCATTTGATGAACTTGATCCGCTAACTCTTGGCAGTTTTGATCATCTAACTTATCAATTGCCAACATTCCCATGAGAATAACCTCTTTTAAGGTTAAGCGAGTTGAATGTGCCTGTTTTTGCACAATCTCCTTGATGATGGGACTTACACCGATTGCTGTACTAGCTCTAGCCACAGAATTAAAGGAAACATTAATGACTTCGGATAAATCTTAGCACTTTTTGCGAAGTTATTCTACATTCCCAGAATTGATCTGTTTTAGTTTCGATAAATCTTTATATGTCTAATCCAAACTATAAACAGCAAACAGATTTACTAATTCTGCAAATATAACTTTCTGACGATGAGTATAACTTAGTTGTAGCAAGCACTTTGAGTATTTACTTATTTTGCTGCATATAACTCTGTATCTGAAAATACAAATATAAATACTAGGTTAAAATATAAGTTTTTTATACTTTTTATTTTTTAAGTAAGTGTAAATAAACGTATTTATAGTTTATAACTATAATCTTTATAGAATAAGCATTATAATTATTTTTTCTATTTTTTTTTTTAAACAAATATTTATACTGATGTAATGAATTATTAAATTTTCTTATCAATAGCAACATAAATGGTTTGTAATTGTCATCTACCAAAAGTGGTAGACGCAAAAATGAGGTAATTAACAACATATACGAATTTAAAAAACAAAGGTGAGGCATAGATTAATAAAAGCCTATAAAGCTTATTTAGAAAGAGTTTTAAAATTAATATCGAGAAAAAATAGCATTTATTAATCATAACTATAATCTATAACTTATAGGTAAGTCTATCGGATGCAGTTAGACTTGTTAACAATGTTAAATCTTATGAAGTGCTATTACAAAAGTTAATACAAGTTCAATCTTTCTTGATTAAAAATATACAACCTTGTTTTTTCTAGTTAAAATAAAACTAGTAGCGATTAAATTAGTTGCGACAGAAAACGGCTAGATAAGTCTAGCAAAAGTCAAGCAACTAACTCAGTGTCTAGACTTTTTCCAGCCACAGTAGGCAATTTGACATTTTTAGTTGTCATTAAACTTTATTGCAGCGAAATTTTCCTGAATTTACTGACTTAACCCTGTCATAAGAAACAGCAGTGAATACCCACAAGGAATAAAACAACGATGAGTGAACCTTATCTGTTGGCCGCCGGTTTATTAACGGGATTGGTAATACCAACATCAGCACTCCCACAGATAGCTGATATCCCAGACGATTCTCTATCCTCACCCTTGCTAGATTTAGTAGCGGGTTTCCAATCTTATGAGAGTGAAAAAATCTCCCATGGGCAAGTTGCTGTGCCTGAATTTAGCACTGATACTCAAAAATCAGTAGGAAAAGGAAAAAGTTTTGCTAAAGTTGATAACTCATTACCAGAATTTAGTGGACAAAGCTTGTTTCCAAAAGAACAATTATCGGTCATTTCCAAAAATATCCCCAGTTTGGGTATTTTCTTGTCAGAATTTAGACAGCAACGCCTATCAACTGTTAAATCCTCATTTAACTTCAATTCCCAACCTACTAACACTAAAATTAAGTCACCTGTTTCTGGTAGTGAATTCTATCAGCAAAGATTAGCACTTCTCAGAAGTGGTCAAATTTATACCCGGGCAGAAAATGAAGACAATTTAGAATTTTCCTGGGAGTCTAATAAAACATCTCAATTAACTTATCAAGATTGGAAAAGCTTACTAGCTATGGAAGCTAAAGCTATTACTAAAGGTCAAGGTGCAAATCGTTTGAGTATCTTGGTTGGTGATTCTTTGAGTTTGTGGTTTCCTAAAGAAAAACTACCTACGGGTAAATTATGGTTAAATCAAGGTATATCTGGAGATACTTCCGAGGGTGTATTAAAAAGATTGTCGGCGTTTGCAACCACTCGACCAGATGTGATTTATGTAATGATTGGGATTAATGATTTACGTAAAGGTACAACTGACAAATCAATTTTGGTGAATTCTTCTCGTATTATTCGCAACTTACGTCAAACTCATCCCAAAAGTCAGGTTATTGTCCAATCTATTTTACCTGTGCGTTCCCAAAAAATTCCTAATAGTCGTATTCGTCATATTAATGCTCAACTTGCTATCATTGCTAAAAAGCAACGAGTTGATTTTCTCAATGTTCACAATTGGTTTACCGATATTGATGGTAACTTACGTCCTGAATTAACCACAGATGGATTACATTTATCTCCAGCAGGATATCAAGTCTGGCAATTTGCACTGGAACAAATAGAATATAGAGTTGCTCAAACTTACAATTGATACGGCAGGAGTACAGGAGTCAGTCAGTAGGGGCGAACGGCCACGCCGCGCTATCAGAATTAAGGATGAAGGATGAAGAAGATTTTTCTTTTATCTTCCCTGTTCCCCGTTCCCTATTCCCTGAATCCTTACCTTAAGTAATTGGACAAAAATATTTACAGTCATTGCGAGCGAAGAGAAGCAATCACAACCCTTGCGATTGCTTCATTTCACTTCGTTCTATGTAGCTAACGCCATGCTGCGCTAACTCAATGACATTGTGTAATTAATTCTGTCTCACTACTTATTACCAATTATGTTGTTTTCACTGACTGCTGATAGTTGATTAAGAATAATCAAAAACTACACGGCCACCAGCACGCCAGTCAATATGGACGAAACCCCGGTGCATACCGCGTCCTAACCCTGTGCAATCAGAAGCACGACAAACTTCAAATAGTCGTTTCATATTGCCATCCACTGGAGAGATATCTAAGGCTAGTCCTTTGATATGTTGAGATGTACGAGAGCCACCTACTCTGACGTTCTCGGCGGACGGACGATAACCAGAATTAATGCGGAGTGGACTTCCATAGGTTTGGCGAATTTTACCAAATCCTTTCGTTGCCTTAATGATATTGGTAACGATTTCATTGGACTCTGGAACTCTGGTACATCCTTGAGTAAATTCTCCCCATGTCAGAGGGATACCTTCAACTATTAATTCCCGTTCATAAACAATATTTCCATTTGGTAACTTCAGAGTTTTACCAGTCTTATTACCTAGACTTGATTCTGGTAGAGGTTCTGCTTTGGTCTCTTGTATTTGTTCGCTCACACCATGATCTACTGCGATTTCCAGTAATGCACTGGCAACAGATGGGCCTATTAGTTCAGGGGAATCCAACCATATACTCTCTTTGAATTTGGCAAATCCTTCGATGGTTAATTTGCCAACTTTACCATCAATATCACTGGGGTAAAGACCTTTGCGTTTAAGTAGGGTTTGGATTTCTATAATAGTGGCAGCATCAGCATCTACAAGTTTAAGGACTTGGCCTGATGACTGGATCTTAGTTAAATTGACGAAATCTTCTACAGAGTCTGCCATTGAGTGTAGTCCCGATATTTCTTGTTATTACTATATTCATTAGAAAAGTCCCAGTAATTACTGGCAAATTCTCTTAAAAATATCATACTATGAAAATTAATTTATACCAATAGATAATATTCTATATGTTGCAACACTTTTTATCTATGTTTTAGGATTGTATCTTTCCTATTGCCTAATTTTGTCAATATAGTTTATGATACTTGTATAGGAATTACACAAAAGAAAGAAAAAATCCGGACACTGCAAACCCTAGACCCAGCCCTGATAATATTTATGCGTAAGTGTTGTTTTATGCGTAAGTGCTGTTATATCAATAAACAGGGCTGAGGCAAGAGGGAACAGAAGAGAAAAAGGTTTTTTCTCCTTCTTTATTTCTGCTTTCTAAATCCTAACTCATGATTTGAACTATGACTTATAAATCTCTAGAAAATGATAATGATATTCCTGTCAATAATGGTAATTCTCATCCCGCAGATGAACATGAAATATTATCTGTAGACAGCAATGACAAAATTGAAGTGTTTACGGCCATTAATCAGAGTTTTAGTTATATCAACTCAATTGATGATTCTATCCAAAGAGAATATAAAATGATTCAGGAATGTAAACGTTTAGATATTCCGTTAGAGAGTTATCGCCGACTTTTAGAAGAGTACCTCAGAGCTAATGAGGATGCAAAATTAAATAATAAATTGTTGAAGCCTGTTAAATTCATGGATCAACGATTGGGAGATTTTGTTGCTTGGTGTGAACAAATTTCTCTATATAAATTATCTGTAGTTGTGGGACAGGCAACTCTATTATTAGCAATGGGATCTTATGTTATTGATGCACCTCAACGTCAACAACAAGAATTAAATGATGCGAAAAAAATGATTTTAGATAATGTCAATTTACGCTACAACGAAAGTAGAATTGATGCATTTGAATTTCTCAATCAGAATTGTACATCAATTGTTGGTATTCAATCTCCTAATGCTGATATATCTAATATAGCATTAAATAAATGTTATCAGTTTCATATAGATTTTGAGAATTTTTTGAAGAAACCAACACTTTTTCATTATAAAGGTGCAAAGTTGAGTTATGCCAATTTAGCGGGAGCAAATTTATCTGGGGCAAATTTAGAAAAAGCAGACCTATCTGGGGCAAATTTAGAAAAAGCAGACCTATCTGGGGCAAATTTAGCAGGGGCAAATTTAGCAGGGGCAAATCTGAAATATACGAATTTTCGCCGAGCTAATTTAGAAGGTGCTAATTTAGAAGATGCAAATATTCAGTACAGCTTTTTGAGTCGCGCTAACCTGAAGAATGCTAATCTTTCTGAAGCTAATTTACAAGGTTCGGACTTATTGTGGGTTGATCTTTCCCAGGCTCAACTTTATTATACTAATTTATCTCATACTCTATTAAGTCGAGCTAATTTGCAGGGTACTGATCTTTACCGAACAAATCTAGAAAATAGTTTATTATCCTATGTGGATTTACAAAAAGGGGCAAATTTACGTGGTGCTAAACTCACAAATGCTAATTTAAAAAATGCTTATTTTTCATCAATTTCCCAACTGGAAAGAGCTAATGATTGGCAAACTGCATTGGTAGATTTTAATTGGCAAGAAAAAATTGTCAAACCTCGGAAATTACCTAAAATTGGGGTGGTTATTCCTTCGCTGGATAGTATATTTGAATCTTATTTAGAGGGGTTGTCGTCAGTTCCGGGAGTTGAAGTAATCACAATGTATTCTGATGAAACTGTAGAAGGAGAAGCTAAAACTATCCAGAATTTAGCTAAGGAAGGAGTGGATGCTATTGTGGTACGGCCACAAGAACCAGAAGGATCTGTTTCTGCTATTAAAGCAGCATTTCAGCAAGGGATAATCACCATTACTATTGGTGACTGTATTGATAGAAATTCCGAATACGTATTTGGTTGTTATGAAAGTGACTCATTTAAAATGGGTTATGAATCTACTCAGGCATTACTGGGGTATATGAAACAGAAGTATCCTGAGCAAATGATTAATGTGGGACTTGTAGATGGTACAAAATTGGGAAGAGTTTATCCCTATTTCCAAGGATTCAAACAAGCTATGGAAAAGTCAGGAGTTCAATGGCAAGAAGTTGCTTCTACAGATGCTATTGATGGGAAAGATATTAGTAAAATTAAACAAATGCTGCAAAGTTATCCGCAAATTAATGTTATTTGGTCGGGTTCTGATAGAACTACAGATATAGCCATCCAAGCTATTCAGCAATTAGGTTTAAACAGTAAAATTAAGGTGTTTGGGATCATGGATTTGACTCCAGAAAAAGCTAAGATGCTAGCAGATCCAACAAATCCTTTACAGTCAATTATTGATCAATCTCCCACTGAAGCTGGTAAGAAAGCTGCAGAGAGAATTTTGCAAGTGATCAACAGAGAAAATTTAGAATATCAATATCAACTCATCCCCTATAGACTGATGAGTAATTCTAACTAGGGTGAATTGTCAATTATTAACGTCATGATTATCAAAAATAAAGGGTAATTGCTAGGAGTTCAGGAGGAAAGAGAAAGGAAGAAGAAGATAATTTTCCCTCCTGCTCCCCTCCCCCTACTTCCCATCACCTTTCACCTGTCATCTTGCGAGTATATCTGTGTTTCACACCTACAGGAAAATATTCAGCATCACCAGTAGATTTTAATTCTACTAAAGGAGTTTGATATTCTGGGGGAACATAATTCGCAAATTCACTATTTAAACGCAATAATTGACTGAGAATAGAATTAGTAATAGATAATCTTTTCTCTTCTTGATTTTCTACACCTGGTGCTAATTCTACTACCACAGATAAAAGGCGATTTTTGTCTACATCTTCCTGAACTTGTAACACAAACTTACCCGTTACCCATTCTCTAATAGTTGGTTGTTCTAATCCTACTGTGACATTTTCAGGATAGATGTTTGCACCAAAATAGGAAACTGTAAAATTAGAACGACCGAAAATATAGACAAAAGGTAATTGATGAATTCCCCGATGATCCTTTAATTCTCCAAGAGGATCAAAACCCCAATTTGCTAAAAATTCGATCATGTCTGCGTAAGTAATTAAACCACCCTGATCGAAAATGCTATATCTAATTAAAGGAATACCATTGTTACCAGAAAATAGTAAATTTCTCTCTTCAACTTCAAAAAACCGACTACTAGGATCATATTGCACTAAAGTGGGTAAACGAGACTCCCCAAATAATGCTTTAGCGGCTGCTGGGGTGGCTGCTAAAAATCGTCGAATACTTATACTTAAAGGGGTTTCATTCCCTAAAACTCCTGCATCTGCTGTTCCATACATAGAAGCAAAATCATAGGCAGGATTTTCAGAACCTATCCTGTGGGCGACTAAATTGCGCCATTCTTCACTAAATACTTCTCCCGCCATAACTAACTTAGTTTGATATTGTTGCCACTGCATACCATTAGCAATACCTGTATCAATCACATCCTTGAGAAAGGGTGGATATCCTAATAAAATAACTTGTTCAAAATTACCGCCTAATTCCTGAACAATTCGCAAAATTTCAGTTTTATGATTGCCTGGAGTAATAACAGTAATCGGATAACCTTTAGCAGCTAAATGACGACAACAATTAGTAGTAAATATTCCGCCTACCCAAGTTCCTAAAGCAAAACAAACCACGGCTAAGGTAGTTTTATCATCTGCTTGAAAACTATCATAAAAAATTTGTTCAAACCGGGTGGCTATTTCTAGTTCATCTGTCAAGGAACGTGGCCAAAATGTAGATTTACCTGTAGAACCAGAAGAGGCAGCGATAAAATCACAGTTTTCTAATTTGCCGTGATAACATAATTGAGATAAAGGATATTTTGATATATAATTTTCCTTATTTACTTTTGGTAATTTCTGAAAATCTGCTAAACTTTGAATACTCTGTGATTCAATTCCCTGGTTTGCTAAAAATTCCTGATATGCAGGTACATTATTAGCTACATTTTGAAATAAGTTGATAACAGTTGCTGCTATCTGATCATCAGAATATGGTTGCAGTTTTGACTCTAAAGGAAGAGAGACAAAATTTGTTAGTTCTTGAATTACTTTTTGTGTTTGTGATTCTGGTTTCATCATATAAAAATCTGATTGAATTTGTGAATCTTACCAGAGTTAGATCCTCTGAGATCGAATATTTTTATTTATCAAGGGTGCTTTTTATTTTATATTATTTTTTAATAAAAATTAATATATAGTTGCTATTGTATTACAACATATATAGCAGTATGCACTTGAATGAGACAGGACTTTCAAATCTCTTCCCTGTTCCCTGCTGTAAACAAAAACCCCGAATCATTAAAAATTTGCGTAAATAGTTTCGATCATATTGTATAACTTGATTAGGCTTAATTTATCTTCTACCATCATGCAAGTATATTGCAGTCAACAGCACGTAAATAGTGGTAATTATCGTTTTTGTACTCATTGTGGTGAAGCATTACCTTTGACTGTGGGACAAGTTATTAATAATAGGTATGAAATTGGGCGTATATTGGGACAAGGTGGCTTTGGACGCAGCTATTTGGCGATTGATAGACAAAAATATGGGAAAATCTGCGTTTTAAAGGAATTTGCGCCCCAAGTTGCCAAACCGCAAGATTTACAAAAGGCCAAAGAACTGTTTGAACGGGAAGCAAGTGTTCTGAAGAAAATCCAACATAATCAAATTCCTTGTTTTCACGCTTATTTTCAGGCAAAGATTGGGACTAAAGATTTTTTCTTTTTAGTCCAAGATTATATTGAGGGTGATAATTATTACCAATTATTTAAACAACGCCAAAGTGAGAGTAAGTCCTTTAGTGAGGAGGAAGTAATTAATTTACTCCATAATATTCTGCCTGTATTGACTTATATTCATTCTCTGGATATAGTTCACCGTGATATTTCCCCAGATAATTTGATTTTACGCAAAAGTGATAATTTACCCGTGTTGATTGATTTTGGTGGTGTGAAACAGTTACCAGCTTATCAGGGTTTGTGGCAGACGAAACTGGTGAGAAATGGGACTGCATTAGGTAAAAAAGGATATGCACCAGAGGAACAGTTAACACAAGGGAAAGTCTATAAAAATAGTGATCTTTACTCTTTAGCGGTGACAGCTTTAGTATTAATTACAGGCAAAGAAACACATTTACTTTATGATAGTTATAATTGCCTTTGGCGTTGGGGTCAGGAAATTAGAGTTAGTCCCAAATTAGAAGCTGTTTTAAAAAAGATGTTGGCATATAAGCCAAGCGATCGCTATCAAAAAGCTGAACAAGTGATTAAAGATTTGCCTTTACCATCTATTTCATCTATACCAAAAACTATGCAAACTCCTAGTAATAATCCTCATCCTTATATTAGTAAATTCAAAACCCAAATAGTCGCGCCAGGTGTGCAAAAAGCCCGGAATATTGGTGGCGGTGTCCACAATAAAACGACGTTATTTGTACAGAAGATACCGATGCCTATATGGTTACGTCCTTTTGCTGTTAGCTTTATCATCACTTCAGGGGTAACTGTGGTAACGGCGGCGATGTTTGCTTTAGGGAATGTTGCTGTTAAAGGAATTGCCTCTATTAAAGTTCCACAAATGGAAATTCCCAAAATACCTAATATTGATAATCCTCTACTTGGAAGTAATAAACGCACAATTGAACAAGTTTTTACTCGTGTAAAAGAGTTAGAAATTTCTACGGTATTTTTTACTAAAACTGTTAATGAAATTTTCTATAATCAAAAGCCAGAATTAAAGCGACGTAAGTTAACTGCAAAGCCAGAAGATGCAGCTTTGCGGGAACAATGGAATCAGGCGGCTGATCACTTATTAACTAATTTAGAAAAGGCAAATTTAAGTGAAACAGCTAGAAAGAAAATAGGTAGTTATAGTCAAGAAGATTCCCAACGATGGGATCAACTAGCTAAAGCTGGAAGACTGGGTAAATATACATCTTTTCAAGATTTGCGTGCAGACACGTATCAAATATTTGAACCGTTGTTTCCTGGTCAAGAAAGGGGCAAACTCAATCAAGAAACTTTTTTGCAAATTTGGTATGCGATCGCATCTGATAAAGTAGGTAATAGATGACGCTTGACCGTTGACTGTTAAGAAAGAACAACTAACAAAGAACAACTGACAACTAACTAATGACTAATCTTTATTGTTCTCAAGGACATCAAAATCCAAGTAATAGTAGGTTTTGTCTTCAGTGTGGGGAGAAAATTATACAAAACTCTGTGATTTCTGGTTTACAACTAGGGCAAACCCTAGGCGATCGCTATACTATTATCCGGCAAATTGGCCAAGGAGGATTTGGCCGGACTTATTTAGCAGAAGATATTAACCGTTTTCGAGAAATTTGTGTTTTAAAAGAATTTTCGCCCCAAGTACAAACTCCCTATGTTGTACAAAAAGCTGAAGAACTGTTTCAGAGAGAAGCAAGTGTTCTTTATAAATTACAACATCCTCAAATTCCCCGATTTCGGGAACTCTTACGCATCAATTTTCAAGGTAAAGAAAGTCTATTTTTAGTTCAAGATTATATAGATGGAGAAACTTATAGTTCCTTATTAAAAAGTCGTCAACAAAGAGGCTTAAAATTTACAGAGGCAGAAATCCGCCAATTATTAGTGCAAATTTTACCAGTTCTGGAATATATTCACGCCTTGGGTGTAATTCATCGTGATATTTCTCCTGATAATTTAATGCTTCGCAGTGGTGATCAATTACCTATATTAATTGATTTTGGGGGTGTAAAACAAGTCGCCGCAACTGTAGCTTCTCAATATTACCAATCCGGGGCAATGCCATCTCCTGCTAATAGAACTTTATTAGGAAAAGTAGGATTTGCACCGCCTGAACAAATGCAAACCGGTGTTGTTTCTGCCCAGAGCGATTTATATGCTTTAGCTGTCACCATGTTAGTTTTACTGACAGGGAAACAACCCCATGAATTAATTGATACTTATAATTTAACTTGGCAATGGCGGCAGGAAGTGAGTATTAGTCCTGTATTTGGGCAAATCATAGATAAAATGTTATCACCAATGGCGAACCATCGCTATCAAACAGCAGGGCAACTTCTCCAAATCCTCAACTCCCAAACCTCTAATTATCAGCCAACTCAACCCCCTACCTCCGCAACCGTCGCCTTTTTTCGACCTAAACCTCCAACTCCCACTTCTGCACCTACAACCATCGCCAAAGATCCAGGTATTTGGACGGGAACAAATATATCTATTATGACTGTAGCTGCATTTACCAGTTTTGGCCTACTGGCTTGGGGATTTAGAAACCCCAGTGACAATACACAGAAAGATATAGCCACAATTATAGCTAGTTCTATGCCTACAAGTACACCTAAACTTGAGTATAATTATTCACCGGAGGAAAAACGACGTAAACAAAAATTGAGCGATCGCCGGGAAGAATTAGGTATAAATTATAAATTTTACGTAGCATTAGTTAACCAAGTTTTTCGGGAAAAAGATCCCAGTTTAGTGGGACGAGTTCTCAAAGATACTCCAGAAGATGAAAGCTTGCGGGCAGAATGGGATCAAACCGCCGCCACCCTTCTGGAAAAACTCTCAGTAATTACTTCTAACTCTCGCCGTCAACTGGGAAATTATACTGGTGATGAACGCGCAATGTGGCAATTTAAAATTAATCAAATCAATGTAGGTAGTCGTTCTTTGTATGATTTAAGCGATGCAGCTTTTTTCCATCAATTTCCTGAACAAAAGGGTAAAAAGTTTATCAAAGAACCCATTGGACAAGTTTGGTATGCTTTAGTTAAGGATAAACTTAACGACATTTTAAATCAAAGTGCAGTTGAAAAAATAGTTTTTGATCAAGGTGCAACAGGTAAAACAGTTAGCGGCACACTACAACCAGGAACAGGGAAAGTTTTCATCACCAGTCTAGGACAAGATCAAACTATGGAAGTGCAGCTAGAAGCAGATGAAAAAGCTTTAATATCCGTCTATTCTCCCTCTGGAAAAATCGTATTTTTAGAAGACTCTTCAGAACGGAATTTGTCGCAAACATTGCCAGAAAGCGGATTTTATGAATTTGTCATAGTTTCTACAGCCTCCGCACCCATAGATTATCAATTAACTGTCACCGCCGAAAATCCTCCCGAACCAGAACCCATACCCATCATACCCACACCCATACTCATACCCACAGACACACCTGGATAAGCTTCACCACAACCGAGAAAAACTCCAATTCGTGCTATTTGGTAATGGTAAGCTGTTATATCAGTAAGTTGGCGTTAAAAATTCTGAACTCCTAAACCCCTGCCTTAGTTCACGAATCTACATCTTGACAACAGCACTTTTTTTTCACATCGGGAACAGGATCATAACCGCCGGGATGAAAAGGGTGACAGCGTAAAATTCGCATAATAGCCATCCAGCCACCACGGAACGCCCCAAACCGTTCAATTGCTTGGATAGCATACAGAGAACAAGTAGGTTGAAAGCGACAAGTGGGGGGAAACAGGGGAGAAATAAACAAACGATAACCCTTAATTAGCCAAATGAATAATATTTTCATGTGCAAATCGCATAAAGTAGAATCAAACCTTGAAAATTATTTGTGAGATTATTCTTGAATACATTCCTCAGTTTAGAAACCCTTTTCCCATTATCCCTAGAAACTGCTATCGCTGGTGCTTGGGTAGGATTAATTATCTGCATTGCTTGGGTAGTTAGTCGTTTTACGAATAGCGAACCAGAAATCATTAGAAAAATCGTACATATTGGCACAGGTAATGTAATTGTCATAGCTTGGTGGTTAGATATTCCTGCCTTTGTCGGTATTTATGCTTCAATTTTAGCCAGTATTATTACTTTATTATCCTATAAATTTCCCATTCTGCCTGGTATTAATAGCGTCGGTCGTCACAGTTGGGGAACATTTTTCTATGCTGTCAGTATTGGTGTTTTAGTCGCTGTTTTTTGGCATTTACACCAACCCCAATATGCTGTTTTAGGAATTATGATTATGACTTGGGGAGATGGATTAGCCGCTTTAATTGGTAAACGCTTTGGCAAACATAAATATATAATATTTGATTCTACAAAAAGCTGGGAAGGTTCTTTAACAGTTACTTTAATTAGTTATTTCATTTGTGTCACTCTCTTATTACTGACCCAAGGTAATATTTGGCAAACTTGGATAGTTTCCTTAATTGTTGCCTGTATCGCTACCATTTTAGAGACATTTTCTTATTTAGGAATAGATAATTTAACAGTTCCTATCGGTAGTGCAGCCTCTGCTTATATATTAATGCAATTACTCTCATGATTTCAGGAGTCACCGAGTCACCGAGTCAGAATATTTGTTTGTACCAATAATCTAGACCGAAAACTCTGATTCATTCTGTGGCCTGAATCCTTACATTTTTATAATATACAAGATTCAGATCCAGATTCAGATCCCCGACTTCTTGAAGAAGTCGGGGATTTTATTGTTTTGCAACTATGGGAAATTAATTCTTAAATAATCATGGAATACTCTACTATCTTAGTGATCACAAATTATTTTGTCTCTATATTTAGAGGTAAATTTAAAAACTTGACTTTCTACCTGTAGATTTATGAATTATGAAGCAACAATGCTTATAGTTAAATTGTGAGGTGATAAAACCCTGGTTTTCAGTCATTGAGGCTAATAATTATGTCAAATCAAATCAACACATCCAGTTTATTTCTTACCTTATCCGATCAACAACAAGAGATCATAGCTGGTAGTGCTGACTTTGAACTAGCTGCGAGAAGGTAGCAGTGCTACATCCGCAGGTAAAGCTAATACCAGATTGACTGCGGGACAAGATTTCTTAGGTTTAGGCGCAGATCCTCCGGCGGGTATCGGAACTTTAGGTTCAGCAGTCCTACCCACAGATGGTGGAGATTTGCCTACAACTACACCTTCAATTATCGCCAGTGGAGGAGTGCTTTCCACCCCTTAACCGCGCAATAACCCGGGGTAAACCCTTTAATGACATTGAGAAAGTTTTATTTTTCACCATCTGAATGAATAAATCTACTTGTTTTTATTTTCGGCAATTTATTGTCTAAGATAGTTATTTTTCAATGGCATGATCTTGGTAATTGCTATCTTGGGCTAGAGTATTTCAGTTCTAACGAAAGGTATAATACCGTGAACTCCTTACAGAGTCAAAACAATAATCATAATTCTTCCTATCACTTCAATAATACCAGAACAGAGGATTTACATATACTAGAAACAAATGAATTTCTCCCCCAAATTGGTCAATGGATTCAGATTTGTGGGGGAATCATGATCACTATATTTGTAGTTGCTGTTAGTCTCACATCGGTTCTCTATTACAACGTCACTGTTAAAGTTCCGGCCACTATCAGACCCTTAGGAGAATTAAGATTAGTTGAATCTGCAATTACAGGAACTATCAAAAAAATCCTTGTTCAAGAAGATCAGCTAGTTAATCAGGGGCAAATCATTGCATATATTGATGATTCTCAATTGCAATCACAAAAAAGACAATTGCAAAATATCATTGAGCAAAATCAATTACAACTCATACAAATTGATGCTCAAATTAACCAAATTAATAGCCAAATTATTGCTCAAACTAACTTAAATGAGCGCACAATTAAAGCTGCCCAGGCTGAATTAATAGGAACTGAACGCAACTATATAGATCAGCAAACTAAAGCTAAATCAGAAATGACACAAGCTCAAATAACTATCAATTTAGCCAAAGAGCAATTAATCAGATTAAAACGAGAAAAGGTATTAAGAGCCACTATCCAAGAAGCAGAAGCAGCCTTAAAATTGGCAATTTTACAACGCGATCGCTTGCAAAATATAGCCACATCAGGAGCAATATCCCAAAACTTATTAGAGGAAAAAGAACAAGATGTAAAATCTGCCAAAGCTAAATTAGAGCAAGCTAAATCTAATGCTAAAAATCTCCAAGAAGAAAAAGAACAAGCCGTTAAATTAGCAAAAATAAATTTAGAAAAAACGAAAATTTCTCTCAATCCTAGTAATGCTAGTGTTACAGTAGCCCAGGAAAGAATTAAACAAGAAGAATCTAGAGGTGAAGGGACTTTAGCGGCTTTAAAAAAAGAACGAGAACTATTATTTCAGCAACGTTTAGAACTCCAGAAACAACAAATTCGCACCCGTCAAGAACTCCAACAAATAGAAAATGATTTGAATAAAACAGTGATTCGTTCACCAGCTACAGGAATATTAATGCAGCTTAAACTCCGTAACCCTGGACAAGTTGCACAACTGAGTGAAGCTGTAGCACAAATAGCTCCAGTGGATGCTCCTTTAATTATTAAAGCTCATGTTTCCGCACAAGATATTGACAAAGTAAAAACCGGTCAATCAGTGCAAATGGAAGTTTCCGCTTGTCCCTATCCAGACTATGGAACTCTCAAGGGAACTGTGAAAATAGTCGCCGCAGATACACTAGCAGATACACAAAATAATCCTATTATTAGTACCCCACAAATTGCTACATATCAAGTCAATATTCAACCAGAAAGTTTGTTTTTAGGTAAAGGAAATCACCTATGTTATCTCAAATCTGGTATGGAAGGTCGTGCTAATATTATTTCCCGTCAAGAAACTATACTACAATTTATCCTCAGAAAGGGCAAATTAATCACCAATTTCTAACTAAAATAGGACTTACACAAAATATCTCTCAAACCCTTATTTCTCTATGAACTCTATGCCTGGAGTGGTTCGTTTTTCAGTAAAAGTGTAGGTTGGGTTAAGCCATAGTTCAACCCAACAAAGGTATTAATAAAGTTAGGTTTCCTTACGTCAACCCAACTACTCAATTCTTATTATTAACTATGTTGAATATTTTCAAAAATTATCAAAATATCCCCTGTATTTTACAGTTAAGTGAGGAAGACTGTGGCGCAGCTTGTTTAGTATCTATTAGTAAACATTATGGACGATTTATAAGCATGATCAAAAGTAGAGAAGCCGTAGGAACTGGACAATTAGGGACAACATTATTAGGTTTAAAACGAGGATCAGAAAATCTTGGTTTTAATGCTAGGGCAGTCAAAGCTTCCCCAGAAATTATAGATAGAATTACAGAAATTACATTACCTGCAATTATCCATTGGCAAGGCTATCATTGGGTAGTTTTATATGGTAAAAAAGGTCAAAAATATATTATTGCTGATCCTGCTGTGGGAGTACGTTATCTCACCAAACAAGAATTAAGTGATGCTTGGAACGGGGTAATGTTATTATTAGAGCCAGATCCAGATCGCTTTTTTGAACAACCCCAAGAAGAAAGCAAAGGAGGAATAACTCGCTTTTTTCACCGCATTTTACCTTATCGTGGCTTACTAACTCAGGTATTAATGATTAATATTGTTCTGGGTTTACTAGCATTAGGAACTCCGGTTTTAATTCAATTACTCACAGATGATGTTCTTGTGCGTGGAGATACGCAATTACTTACAGTTATTGTTTCCGCAGTTGTTGTCATGAGTTTATTTAGTGGAGGTTTGCAAGCATTCCAAGCTTTAATGATTTCTCATTTTGGACAAAGATTACAATTAGGTTTAGTCTTAGAATTTGGGCGCAAACTCCTACAATTACCCTTAAATTACTATGAATCTCGACGCAGTGGAGAAATTACTAGCAGACTTCGAGATATTAGCGAAATAAATCAATTAGTATCCCAAATTGTCATTGTTTTACCTAGCCAATTTTTTATTGCTATCATCTCTTTATGCTTAATGTTATTTTATAGTTGGGAATTAACAATAGCAGTGTTATTAATCGCCGTCTTAATGACTTTATCTACCTTGCCTTTTTTACCCGTTTTACAACAGAAAAACCGCACTCTTTTAGTTTTAGGTGCAGAAAATCAAGGGGTGTTAGTAGAAACATTTAAAGGCGCACAGGTAATTAAAACTACAAATGCTGCTCCTCAATTTTGGGATGAATTTCAAAGTCGGTTTGGTCGTTTAGCTAATCTGGCTTTTAGTACCATTCAGTTAGCAATAATTAACGGAACTTTGGCTAAAATTCTTTCTACCATTGGAGGTGTCATCTTACTAGGATTCGGTAGTTTGTTAGTTATTAAAGGTAAATTAAGTATTGGACAAATGTTAGCTTTTAATGCACTGCAAATTAATGTCTTAGCTTTAATTAATTCCTTAGTTGGTTTTGTAGATGAATATTTTCGATCCCAAACCGCAGTTTCTCGACTTTTAGAAGTGATTGATGCAACTCCAGAAGTTATAGGTGGTAGTCCTAAACCAGTTGCTCAAATTTCCAGTCATGCAGATATTTATTGTTCCCATATTAAATTTCATCATCCTGGAAGAGTAGAATTATTAGATGATTTTTCTTTGCAAATTCCGGGAGGAAAAATCATTGCTTTAATTGGTAAATCTGGTTGTGGTAAAAGCACTTTAGCTAAACTTTTATCTGGGTTATATGTACCTGACTCCGGTAACATTCGTATCGGTTTTTTTAATATTCAAGATATTGCTTTAGATTGTTACCGACAACAAGTAGTATATGTCCCTCAAGAACCGCATTTTTGGAGTCGTTCAATTATCGAAAACTTTCGTTTAGGATCACCTAGTATTTCCTTTGCAGAAATAGTTCAAGCTTGCGATATTGCCGATGCAGATGATTTTATTAGTCAATTACCTAATAAATATCAAACGGTTTTAGGCGAATTTGGGGCAAATCTTTCCGGTGGACAAAGACAAAGATTAGCGATCGCTCGCGGCATTCTCAACAACCCTCCCATCCTCATTTTAGATGAAGCTACTGCTGGATTAGATCCTATGAGTGAAGCTCACGTCTTAGATCGTCTTTTAGAATATCGCCAAGGTAAAACCACAATTTTAATTACCCATCGTCCTAGTGTCATTCATCGAGCTAATTGGATTGTTCTCATCGAAAAAGGTCAAGTGCAAATTCAAGGAACTCCTGATACTTTTTTATCAAAACCTGGAGAACATTTGCAATTTTTAAATGTATAGATCAACGTAGCAGTGTTGAATCCTACAATAAAACTTTACAGTGTTTGGGTTTGTCATAAAATAGCTAGAGTTAAATTTAAAAATTTTCTTGTAGAGGCATCCAGTAAAAAGAAAGAATTTGATCTAAATAGATATCTTCCACCGGATTCTGTTGTGGTGCATTTGGGGCAAATCTCAAGCAGGTAATCAGCCATTGTCCTAGTTTTAACCCATCAATCCCCATTTTAAAAAATGCTTTTTTATAGGTACTAATAAAGCCAGATGAGACACCTAAATGTAAATATCAGCGTTGCTGAAAGTAACAGATAAGGAAGTAGCTGTTTAAACATATCCGCTGATGTATATAGCATAATAACAGAGCCAATTCCCCGACCAATTAAACTGGTAACAGATAGTATTAAAATCTGTAGTCGCGAGATGAGCAAATTGTGACGATATGCATCCGCACTGGATATGGCTGCAATCCATAAAGCAGTATTATTTGTAGCATTAGCTGTAATAGGTGATATACCAGTAAATATTAAGGTGGGAAATGTAATAAAACTACCACCTCTCGCTATAGCATTAAGTGGACTGGTAATGAACGCGGTACTAAAGAGAAGCAAGCTATGGACACGTGTTAAATTGTTGGGCATTTTAGATCTACTTTTGCGGAAGAATATTTGCTAAAAGACTTGTTTTTTAGTAAAAACTATGGAATACTTCTAATATACAACGCTAATCCGATAGATTAACAGTAGTTAATTTAAAATGTCGGTAGTTTGTCAGTAAAAAATGTAAATTGTAGGAGTGAAATTGCTTCACTTCTATCTTTGGCTGTCATTCAACTTGTAATTTTTGCAATTAACCAAAAATTCAAACAAATCCCAATCAAGGAAAGGACTAAATGAGTAACTTACAACTTTACTTTGCTAAAGCCTCTACTTTCTCCCAAAGAACCCGTGTAGTGTTGCTGGAAAAAGGAATTGATTTTACACCCATTGAAATTGGTAATGGTGCTTACTTCTTAGGAGAGAACTTGAGTTTAGTAAATATTAGTTTCTATCCTTAGTTTGAAAGATTACTAGTTTTAGAAAAATTCCGTAGTTTTACTCTACCAACAGAAACACCCAAGTTGAAGCAATGGTGGAAAAATTTGGGTCAACGGGAATCTATTCAATAAGTTGCGAATCCTAGAGAATTCTATGTAGAGAGATTTGCCAAAATTCTTGGTTTAACAGTCACAACGGCGTAAAATGTAGTTTTTGAAATTACTTTAATATTACTGCTAATTAAAGTAATTTCACTAAAAATAAATAGTTCAATTAAATACGAAAAAGGGTGAACATGATGTTTAAAAGGTTCTCTTTCAAAAGTTTGAAAAAACCTAAGTTATTTGCTTTGGTGACAGTGTTTTTTGCCTTTGTAGTAAGTATTCCCTTATTACCTTTGCCAGTGTTATCAGCTAATTCTCGGGCTAATATTCAGTTTGTTTCGCCAAATTGGGTAGCTGAAAACGTCAAAGATTCTAACCTCAGAATTTTAGATGTACGTAATTTTCCTCTCGACTATATAGAAGGACATCTTCCTAATGCTGTAAACATTGCTGATACGGCTTTTAGAGGTCCAAAAGAAGGATTGCCGGTACAATATTGGGACAATCAAAAACTAGGGGAAATATTCGCTAATTCTGGTGTAACAAATAATAGTCGTGTTCTTGTATATTCAGATGGTAGAGATGTTTTAGGTGCAACAATGGTTGCTTATTTACTAGAACGTTCTGGACTAAAAGATATCGCTGTATTGGATGGTGGCTATGCAGGTTATAAAACTGATCAAGATGTAACTAAAGAGTTTCCTAAATACTCCGTCGGTAAATTCACAGTTCGGGATAACCCTTCAGTGCGTGTGAGTTTAAATGATGTGAGAAAATTTATTGGTAAATCAGGAATTGTTTTTATTGATCCTAGACCAGAAAAATTGTTCCGGGGTGAAGAAAATATTTGGATACGCAATGGACATATTCCTGGTGCGCGGAATATTCCTTGGGTAACATTTACAGATGCTAAAAATCCTCACAAATTAAAGTCATTAGATGAGATTAAGAAAATTCTGGCAGATAAAAAGATTACTCCTGAAAATGACATTATTGTTTCTTGCAGTACAGGACGGGAAGCTACATTACAATATGTGGTTTTAAAGCATCTGCTTAATTATCCGAAAGTCAGAATTTATGAAGGTTCTTGGACAGAATATAGCACTCAAAAAGATTTACCAGTGGCTACGGGAGAGGAGAAAATAAGTTAGCGGGACTTAGGCAAAAAACACTTTTGAAATATCCTCAAACGTATATCCCAAAGGGGTTTTACATCGTTTTGATTGGTTTGTTGTTATATCTGGGTTACAGGCATTTTTGGGTATTTAATGTATTTCCCTTACCCCGGAAGGATTTGAGGCTTATTTCTTCCTCAAAAGTGTTTAAGTCCCTTTATAAGAAGACAAGTTAAAAGTCTTTTGACATGAACTCATAATCTATGTTAATTTCTGCCTCTTTTCCACAAAAATTTGAAAAATAAATCCATTAGATATGCAAGTAATTTTGCTAATCACTGCTGCAATTTTCATCTTTAGTCCAGTATATGTATTTGCTGCTAATAATCTCGATCAAGATAACTTGGTCAGTTGTAGAAGTAGTAAAGACCAACCTCCCAATGATTCTACAAGCGATCGCTCAGGAGCTTAAGCTATGTATGCGATCGCCCATCCAAGTAGTAGCTAATCCTACAGAACTTTATGTAGACAGATTGGACAAAATTCTTGGTTTAAAAGTTCCAATTTATAGGTACTAATAAAGCCAGATGAGACACCTAATATTGGCATTATCTCTTCATGTTTGTATCCAGATAGGAGCATTTTTACTGCGGTAGCCCGCTTGATTTCACGGGGTTGGTTACTATTTTTGATAAAATCTGCCAATAACTGCATCCACATCCTCACATCTACACCTCAGTTTTAAACGTTACTTTTTATCTATATCAGTATTTTCTCATTGACCTACTCCTTCCTGAGTTCTGCAAACAAAAAGACCAGCCCCTCCCACAGGGCTAGTCTGCTAAAAAACGTTGTTCGCGTTATCTTCTCAGTAGAGTCAAAACCAAATTGCACGTTCCCAAAATTCGACGGGCAACTTTTCTTAACAAGATTGTAGCAGCCAGTACAGTTTTTTAATAAAAAAATCTTAAAAAATATATATCCTAGGGTGAGTGGGTTTTCTGTTTTGGAGTAGATGCAACATCATCTATCTTCCCTATCAACCGTCATCAGTCAACCGTTAACCATTAACAACTTGCGGTTTCCCCCAAATAATCGTTTCTTGTTTATAAACTACAAGTCCGGGTTTAGTGCCTTTGGGTTTATACACGTACTTGGGTAGGGTATAAACTACTGGTACTTGGTCACTTTGACGGGCGCGACTGAAATAAGCCGCTAGATTTGCTGTAAATTGTAAATCAGTTTCTTCGGCAACTGTACCCGGTTCTAACCGCAGCAGGACATGACTACCCGGAATTTCTTGGGCGTGAAACCATAAATCATAGTCTCCAGCCACACGAAATGTTAATTGATCATTTTGGATGTTATTGCGACCAATGAGGACTTCAAAGCCGCTAGGACTGCGATAGCGATGAAAATTAGTGCTGGGTGTCTCACTGCTACGGCTGCGATATTCTAGGTCTTCTAGATATTTTTGTCCAATTAGTTCATCCCGAATTTCTTCCAAGGCTTGTAAATCTTCTGGAGTTTGGTAATGGTCTAGCTGAGAAATTGCCGCTTCTACTTGTTCAAGATAGTTAATTTCCCCTTGCACTGCAAATAGTAAGGGTTCAACGGCAGCGCGGGCGCGTTTGAGTTTTTGGTGCTGTTTATAAAGCTTTTGGGCATTTTGGACGGCGTTTTTATCTGGCAAAAGAGCGATCGCAATTAACTGTTCAGTTTCAAAATCTGGTAAACTAATTTCCTGCATTCCTGGTTGCCAATGGTGCAGATTTGCCATTAATAAATCAGCTTTTTGACGATATTCTTCAGCTTGATCTGATTGTTGCAAGCGATCGCTAAAAGTTCGCGCTTTAATCCTTAATTTACCCAGAATATTCACCAATTTTTGACTCAATTGATGGCGCAGTTGTACAAATACCTGTTCATTTAATTGATCAGTATAATAACGGCAAATCAATTCTTGAATATTTTTGGCAGGTGAGACTCCACCCCAACCCATCACTGTATATCCATTTTTAGTCCAAGCTGGTTGGAATTTACCCACATTTAAAACTTGTAACCATTCTTGCCAACGTTGAAATAAATTTTGCCAATCTTCGGAAGTTAATGCGTCTGTGTTGGTATCTGGTGGGATGTTTGCCGCTAACAGCATCGTATCTAACAAAGCCGCACTTAAACCACTATAACTTTTGAGTAACTGGCGTTTAATTCCTCCTGGAACTAAACTTACCCGTTCTTGCCAGCGTTCCAGAGATTCACTTAAATTGGGGATTTTTCCCGTCAATTTTGGTGGTGTTTCATAATTTTGTCCCGTTTGAATGGGTCGAACACTTGATTGTTGCTGACTAACTTGATGGGCGGCTGTGATAATCTCATGATTAGCATCAGTTAAAATTACATTACTATATTTGCCCATTATTTCTGCATAAACGTGATAAAGTGCATCCTCTCCGGGACGACGGGCAAATTGTAAATCAATTACCCGTTCCCAGGGAGAAATAGCTTCAATTCCAATTAAAGCCAAACCACCTAATTGATGTCTTAACTGTTGGCTAAATGTAAAAGTATCTGGGGTGCGTGGTGGTGGTTCACTAATGCAAATATGGGCGGCTTGGGGATGCCAAGAAATTTCTAACCAACCCCGTTGACTTAAGGTGCGTAAAGCAATGGTAATGGTAAAGCGATCTCGCTGATATACCTGTTCTGTCCGTGCCGGCAACCAGTCAGCACGAATCTCGCCACAAGCAGCAGTTAAAGCAGTAAAGTCCAGGGGTTGCAAAACGATTACCCCTTTTTCTCTACAAAATTACTTTCTTCTCTAGGATTTTGTTGATTCATCCTTTCATCCTGGATATCCTGATTCTGATAAAGAATATTAATTTAACATTTTTTGATTAAAACTAATGTAAGGGTTTAGCAGTGCTAAACCCCTACTAGGTTATTCATATTTATTTTAAGATAGTTCTTCCTTATCAGTCTTATTATAACTTAGATTGAATGTTATACAGGATATTAGACTGACAAAAATTACACTGACTTAAGTAGGTTAGCGTTAAAAATTGTCGTTGGGGCAAGATTTTACTTTTCTTCACATACCTTTAAATTTTTCGATTCACCTACTTATATTAAAGCATTTATGTCTATAACTGAAATTCAAAGCCTAATTCAGGATCTGCGTTCAGGCGATCGCATCAGGTATCATGGTGTAGATTGGGATATAGAAGACTACAGTACCTATCGAGATACGGAAGGTTATCAAACTGATGAATGGTTACTCAAATCATCGGGGGGAACTGAATATTACCTATTGCGAGAGTATGATCCTCAACAACCATCAACCTCTGTCACTTGGTATATTTCCAACCCAGTCCATAATTGTCGTTTATTAGCAACAGGCTCAAAAGAAGATGGTATTGTTGAATCATGGGATGATTTCGCCGAAAATAGAACGAGTTTTCAATGGTTTCAACCGCAAATTCAGCCCGCAGTTATGCAAAGCCAAGAAAATATATTACCTTTTCTCTGGGGAAAAATGCAAACAGATGATATCCCCTATCCAGAATTGCAAATTTTTTATAAATCTTATTATTTTGAGTCTCGCACTCAGAGTAAATATGAATCAACAGACACAACCCTATGCCGCATTACTTGGGATTATTGGGATCAAGATCATCTCACAAACTTAGCTATTGAAGCATTTCCCAATGGCAAAATAGATATTTATTTAACTAAAATAGTTAAACTTGAAGAATTTTCTCATATTCAAAAAGGAGTAGTTAAAAAATCATCTAATTTTAATCCTGATCTCTTGATTGAATCAGTCATGGCTGTAATCATCCTTGTTGTCGGCGTTTTTATGATGATATTTGGATAAATTTTTATGTCTAATTCTTTATTTATTGACCGAGAAAATGATCATATTGCCTTTTATATCAATGGAGAATTACAGTTTCATAGTCAAGATGAAGCAATTTATCATGAATATTTAGTAATTCCTGCCATAAAACTGGCAATTTCTAGATTTACTGACACAGATTTACGAGTTTTAATTTGTGGTGGTGGGGATGGATTAGCAGCTAGAGATATATTAGCTTTTCCCCAAGTCAAACACATTGATTTAGTAGATTATGATCCAGAAGTTTTAGAACTCGCAAAAACAGTATTTAAACCTTATAATCAAGGTAGTTTAGAACAAGAAAAAGTCACTATCTACACACAAGAAGCATTTGCATTTATTTCCCGACTTCCAGAAAATTATTATCATGTAGTTATTTCTGATTTTACCTATCCCAACACAGCAGAAGAAACCACTATATACAGTCGGGAATGGTTTCAAAAAATCAATCGTGTGCTGATTATGGGTGGATTAACTTCCATTAATGCAGTTTCTCCTAATCATAATACAGAGGGTTTTTGGTGTTTATATCAAACCTTAATATCTGCGGATTTATTTACTAAACCTTTACAAGTAGATATTCCCTCATTTCATGATCATGGTTATGGCAAATGGGGATTTTTCTTAGCATCATCCCAGGTAATTCAAAGAGAAGAAATAGAAGAAATTTCTCTCCCCGATCATCTGCAATATCTCAACTCGAAAAACATCATTCAGGCATTTATTTTTACAGAAGAAATTGCTAGAAATCGGCATAGTTGCATGGTAAATACCATAGAAAATAAACAGTTATTTTATTATTTACTCAATCGGGTACACAATTCTGCTATAGAATTAAATTCAGAAGTAAAAGAACTGATCAATTTCCTAGATATCAACGAAGAAACAAGTACAGAAGTAGGTAATATTAACGCTCTAGATTTAGAAACAGTAGCTAAATTTTGGTTAGAGAATATTTACACTCAACTAGATGCACAAAACCCATCAGTAGATATTAACCAATATATCCCCGTTCGTCATCGCTACCATAGTCCAGAAATGGCAATATCATGGTTAGCACATATCCAAGATTTATTACTAGAAATAGATTATCAACGCTTATTAAAAACTATCTTACAAAGAGCGCAAGAACTACCTCCACACATCACTAATGAACTCAAAAATTTAGCAGAAAAAATCAATTCCCATCAACCATTAAGCAATTTATCACCAAAAACTGTTCAATTTATCACCCTATTATCAGTCACATTATTAATGGCTAACTTAGTATCACCTGATTCAGTATTTGCGAAAGGTTACTATTCTGGAGATTCAGATTCTAGTAATAACGATTATACTACTTCTAGTGGTGATAATAAATTTATTGGATTTATCTTAACAATTATTGGAGGAATGTGGTTAAAAAATATATTTTCTCGCTCAAAAAATAAATAAATATATTTAGCATAATCCTATATGATTTCGCAAAATCAACAGTCAATTATTACAGAATTAACAATCAGAGAATTAACCAAACAAGATCAAGAAAATTGGCAAACATTGATCAATAATTCTCAATTTAGCTCCTTTATGCAAACTTGGACTTGGGCAAATTTTAAAGAAATAGAAGGATACAAAACCTTTCGCTATGGCTTATTTTTAAATAATCATTTAGTCGGTGGTTGCATTTACTATTTATATCCCCATACCAACAAAGCTAATTTATTAATTGCTCCTGGAAGTCCGATTTTACCAGAAAATAACCCAGAAGCAGGGATGAATTTAATCTTAAAAACAGCCGAAAAATTAGCCCAAACCCTTGGAGGAATAGCTTTCCGTATAGAACCAAATTGGCAAGAAAAACCGCCTTATCTTCAAGGATTTGTTCGCGCTCCTGCTGACTTATTACCCAATGAAACCTTACTAATTGACTTACGCCCAAATCATGAACAAATATTAGCCGCAATGAAGCCAAAAGGACGGTATAATATTCGCATTTGTCAACGCTATCAAGTTAATATGGAATTTAGTCATAACTCCCAAAATATTCCTGTATTTTATGATTTATTTTGGGAAACTTCACAGCGTCAAAAGTTCTTTGCTGAACCCTATGGATTTTTTATTAATCTTTGCCAAACATTATTTACCGCGCAGATGGCAGAAATTGGTTTAGCTACCTGGAAAGGAGAAATATTAGCTGCAATTTTAGTGGTATATTGTGGAAAAAATGCTACTTATTTATATGGTGGCAGTAGCTTATTACATAAAAAAGTTATGGCTAGTTATGGCTTACATTGGGAAGCAATGCAAAGAGCGAAAATTCGAGGTTGTCAGTTTTATGATTTCTATGGATTTAGTAGTGAATCTAATCATACCTATACTAAATTTTCTCAATTCAAAAGTAAATTCGGAGGTAAAGTGAGAAAAAATATTGGCGCACATGATTACTTTTTTTATGATCAATTGGCTGATACTTTAATTAATTTGTTGCAAACATTAATAGAAGATAAAAATGAATGACTTGATCATCCCAGCTTTAACTCAAGCGGGAATTATTATTATAGAATTGTTAGTCGGTTTTGGATTATTTTGGGTAGGACAATTTGCCTATCAGAAAGTATTTAGACGGCAGATGGAATTGAATTTAGAACTATTTGTTAAAGATAATCCTGCTGTTGCTATTGCTTTAGTCGGCTATTATTTTGGAATTGTGATTGGTTTAGGAAGTGTTTTAGGACAAAGTTCTATAAATTGGCAAGATAAAGCCATCAATTTAGTTACCTATGGTGCAACTGTAATTTTATTCATGTTAGCTGGTGCATGGGTAGGAGATAAATTCATCCTGCGTCGCTTTAATGCTGAACGGGAAATTATTCAAGATAGAAATATGGGTGCAGGTTTAATTGAAGCTTTTGCTTATATTTCTGCTTCTTTTCTTATTGCTTGGTGTTTTTAGAGGATGTATTTTTGAACGAACCGCAGAGGTGCAGAGTACATAGAGAAAAGAATTGTATTAAGTTGTAACTCTCGAAGGTAGAGTTAATTACTAATGGATAAATAATGCCAATTACCCAATTTATCATCATTACTAATTTCTTGACTGAGGATTTTGGTTAAAAATATCGCTTTTTCTAAGTTATCTGTTTGGTAATCACAAATGTGAATATCAATTGTTACTTTTGCTGTTTCTGTCCAAAAGTGTAATGCTATATGAGATTCTGCTAACAAAACTATAGTGGAAATTCCTTGAGGTACAAATTCTACACCAAGTTCACCAACAACTGTTAATTTAGCAGTATGAGCAGCATTTTTTAAAACATCAATAAAGTCTTTTTTATCCCAATTTAAAACTGCTGGAGAAGCTGACAAAATTGCCGAAAAATGATGAGATTTAATCACTTTAGAGAGAAAATAATTACTCGCAACTATTAGATATTAACTTATGTTTGTTTCATTGTCTTAGGACTTACGTAAGATGTGGGTTCTTTTTGCGTAAGTCCTGTGTCTAAAAGAGGTATATAGGAATTATGCACAAGTTACGAAAGAACCCGAAAGAATAAACCACGAAGGTACGAAGAACGCGAAGACAAGAGGTTTTGAGAGATATTTTCCATCAGTTCTGGTATAGTAGGCGGTTGATTTGCGAGTATTCCTAATATTCAGATATTCTCGTAAAAGTAAGAAACGTATGAGGAAATAAGTGAAAGTTTTAGTTATCGGTAATGGGGGACGGGAACACGCTCTAGCGTGGAAACTGCTGCAATCTGATAAAATTGAGCAAGTTGTTTGTGTTCCAGGTAATGGGGGTACAGCAAGTATGCAGGGTTGTCAAAATTTGTCTTTAGCAGTAGATGACTTTGCAGGTATTAGCAAATATGCGATAAATAATGATATTCCTCTAGTCATAGTTGGTCCAGAAGTACCATTAGCGGAGGGAATTACTGATTATCTGCAAAGTCAAGGCTTAATGGTATTTGGACCCAGGAAAGAAGGGGCGCAGATAGAAGCAAGTAAGGCTTGGGCTAAAGCATTAATGGCAGAAGCCGGAGTTCCTACTGCCAAAGCTGCGGTATTTACAGAGGCAGCACCAGCAAAAGCTTATATTCAATCTGAAGGTGCGCCCATTGTAATTAAAGCCGATGGTTTGGCTGCTGGTAAAGGTGTTACAGTTGCCCAAACTATTACCCAAGCCGAAGAAGCAATTGAGGCAATTTTTCAAGGACAGTTTGGTGCGGCTGGTAGTTCCGTGGTGATTGAAGAATGTTTACTAGGACAAGAGGTATCAGTTTTAGCTTTAACTGATGGTTTAACCATTCGTCCGTTATTACCTGCTCAAGATCATAAGCGCGTTGGCGAAGGTGATACAGGAGAAAATACGGGAGGTATGGGTGCTTATGCTCCCACGCCTATCGCCACGCCAGAGTTAATGGCACGGGTACAAATAGAGGTATTAGAAAGAACTATCACGGCCTTGAAATCTAGGGGGATTGACTACCGAGGTATTTTGTATGCCGGGTTAATGATTACACCCGATGGCGATTTTCGAGTTTTAGAATTTAACTGTCGCTTTGGTGATCCAGAAACCCAGGTAATTTTACCGATGCTAGAAACACCTTTAGAAGATTTAATCTTGGCTTGTATAGAACAGCGATTAGCAGATATGCCCCCCATTGCTTGGAAACAAGGCGCGGCGGCCACGGTGGTAGCGGCTTCTGGTGGTTATCCCGGAGCATATACCAAGGGTAAGGTAATTACTGGCTTTGCAGCAGCAGAAACAGCCGGTGCAATTGTGTTTCATGCTGGGACAAAGTTAAATGCAGCCCAAGAAATTGTTACGGATGGCGGTAGAGTGTTAAATGTGACTGGTTTGGGTGCAGATTTCCAGCAAGCGATCGCTCAAGCTTATGCAGGTATCCAACACATTCAATTTGATCAAATGTATTATCGTCGAGATATTGGTCATCGAGTTTTAAAATAGACCCGTAGAGACGTTCCCCGAAACGTCTCCATATTGTTGATTCATCATCCAAATTTTCTGGTTCTTGTATCCCAACCCTCATCACAAATAGATAAAACTTTGTAGACTGAATTTATATAGTTCTTTATAGTTCTTAATTAAAACCGGTGCAAGAAGATTTTCGATTAATTGTTGATTTGGTTGCAGTGTTTGCTGCTGCGGCTTGCGGTGGACTACTAGCAGCATTGTTAAAACAACCAGTTTTGCTGGGATATCTCATCGGCGGTATGGTTGTCGGTCCCTCTGGACTGAGACTAATCAAAGAACTGATTCAAGTCGAAACATTAGCTCAGTTTGGGGTAGCTTTTTTATTGTTTGCCTTGGGTGTGGAATTTTCCCTAGCGGAACTTAAAAAGGTTAAAGCGATCGCTCTCGGAGGAGGGGCTTTACAAATTATCCTCACCATTATCATTACCGTCTTAGTCTGCGGTGTCACGGGTGCTTGGGGAACTTTACCCGCTAAAGGTGTATTTTTGGGGTCAATTTTGTCCTTGTCTTCCACCGCCGTGGTTCTCAAATGCCTCATGGAACGCAATGAAACTGAAACACCCCACGGACAGGTAATGCTGGGGATTTTGGTCGTCCAGGACTTGGCACTGGGATTAATGTTAGCCGTACTACCCGCCCTCCATGAACCAGGAGAAGCCATTGGTATCGCTGTAGTCATGGCATTGGTGAAAATCGGTTTATTTGCTGCTGGTGCGGTTGTGGCTGGTATTTGGTTAATTCCCCCTTTATTAAGATTATTAGCCAGCACGGAAAGCAAGGAATTATTTTTATTAGGTGTAGTCACCATCTGTTTAGGAATTGCTCTATTTACAGAATCTTTGGGACTATCCATTGAAATGGGGGCATTTGTCGCCGGTTTAATGATTTCTGAAGTGGAATATGCCGATGAAACTTTGAGTATTGTTGAACCATTGCGTGATATATTTGCTAGTTTATTTTTTGCTGCCATTGGGATGTTAATTGACCCGGTGTTTTTGTGGCAAAATCTCGAATTAATTCTCGGATTAGTAGCTTTGGTTTTTATCGGCAAGTTTTTAATTATTACCCCTTTAGTGAAGTTATTTCGCTACCCTTTAAAAACAGCTTTAATTGTCGGGTTGGGATTATCACAAATTGGGGAATTTTCCTTTGTGCTTGCTAGTGAAGGGCAAGCTTTAGGTTTAGTTTCTCGGCGGATATATTTACTAATCTTAGGAACTACCGCAGTTACTCTGATGTTAACCCCTTTTATCTTGCGGTTAGTACCATTTTTATTTGATTTCGCTGAATCTATGCCTTGGCTTAAACCCTACTTAGTAGATGATCAATCCCGTGATTTTTCTGAAGATTTACCCCAGAAAAATCATGTAGTTGTTTGTGGTTATGGCCGACTGGGTAAAAATTTGGTGAAGTTATTACAGCAATATCAATTATCTGTGGTCGTAATTGATCAATCAGAAAGTCGTATTCAACAGTTAAGGGAAGCAGGAATACCTTATGTTTATGGTAATGCAGTCAGTCTTCATGTATTAGAAACTGCGGGTGTAAATCATGCTCAAGGAATGGCGATCACCCTCCCCGATCCTGCTAGTATTCGGCTATGTTTAAAACGGGCTTTGGAAGTATGTCCAGAATTAGATACAGTTGTCCGTGCTACTCAAGATAAAAATATTGAAGTTCTTTATCAATTGGGAGCAAAGGAGGTAGTGCAACCAGAATTTGAAGCTAGTTTAGAAATAGCTACTCATCTATTAATTACTGTGGGTTTGTTACCAGAAGTGGTACAACAGAAAATGCAGCAAATTCGCCAAGATCATTATTTAGATTTACGCCCTCAAAGTTCACCGGCTGAAGTTTCCCAATATTTACAAAAAGTCACCCGTGATCTCAATCGTCGTTGGTATGATTTACCAGCCGATTCCCCTTTAATTGGTATGACTTTAGAAGAGGTGAATATGCGTTATTTAACCGGGGTAAGTTTAATGGCTATTCGTCGCACCGATGGGGAAGAAATTGATTATCCTAATAGTCAGACTAGATTACTTTTAGGCGATCGCTTATTAGTAGTCGGATCAGTCGAGGAACTAAATGCTTTAACCGAATTTGCAGAGGGTAAAATCACTATTAAGTAGTTAGTACCGCAGGACGGAATTAAAAATTACAGCAGTTTGCGAAGGTATGAGGTACACATTTTGCGGGCAAGATGCCCGCACCACAAAAGTTTGATTATGGTTGTACCTCATTTGAATGAAATATGCTGTATCATTGGCATTTTGGAGGATTAACCCCTCTTTACGCTACCCTATCATCCAAAGGTTTCATATAGGCGATCGCCTGTCTCCAAACTGTAATTTGCTCATTGTTGCCATCTAAAACACTTATGCAATTGTGGTCTTGCCAAAAGATCCTACCAGTGATTAAATCACCAGTTATTAACCGGAATTCGACTGTGATTTTGTCTTTAACACACCTTTGCACTTGGCGGATGCTAGGTAGTGACGTATCAAATTGATTAGTTATCATAGTTGGTTGATTGCTACTTGATGATTTGTGATTGCTTATTAAAAAATGACTAATTCCCCAGTTTTTGAATAAAATTAATGAATCTTTGATAAATTATTTCCACAAGACAAAATGGCAATCGAATTTACTAAGTATCACGGACTCGGTAATGATTTTATTCTCATTGATAACCGTTCCTCATTGACACCAGTATTGACACCAGAGAAAGCGGTACAGTGGTGCGATCGCCATTTTGGCATCGGAGCAGATGGTGTTATTTTCGCACTTCCTGGACAAAATGGCACGGATTACACCATGCGAATTTTTAACTCCGATGGTTCAGAACCGGAAATGTGTGGGAATGGGATTCGCTGTTTAGCGGTATTTTTGACGGAGTTGGAAGGTATTTCTCGCACCAAAGATAAATATCATATTCATACCTTAGCAGGTGTGATTACACCCCAACTCACAGATGATGGTCAAGTCAAAGTAGATATGGGTGAACCCCGATTATTAGCGGGAGAAATTCCCACCACTATCACATCTAGGGACTCACAAGTCATTAATCAACCCTTAGAAGTAGCCGAAAAAACTTGGGATGTTACCTGTGTAAGCATGGGCAATCCCCACTGTATCACCTTTGTGGAAGATGTTGCGGCGATTAATTTAGAAGGTATTGGCCCCCAATTTGAAAGTCATCCCGTATTTCCTAAAAAAACCAATACGGAATTTATTCAGGTAGTAAATCGTAACTATTTGAAAATGCGTGTTTGGGAACGGGGAGCAGGAATTACCCTCGCTTGTGGTACAGGTGCTTGTGCATCCTTAGTAGCAGGTGTATTGAATGGTAAATGCGATCGCACAGCTATTATAGAATTACCCGGTGGACCCCTAGAAATCGAATGGTCAGCAGTTGACAACCGGATTTACATGACAGGAACTGCTGAACGGGTATTTACAGGTAAATATTAAATTCAGCCTGGTTTGAGTTGTAAGTTATACAAGGTTGGGTTGCGCTGTCGCTTAACCTAACACCAATATTTGTCATAAGACAACTGTAGTCAGGAGTCAGGAGTCACCGAGTCAGGAGTCACCGAGTCACGAAGAAGGAAGAAGGAGCTTTATTTTCTGTCTCGACTTTCCCTCCTGCTATAACCATCAACTAACTCTCGCTAATTGTCACAACACTATAACTGCCGAAGATTTTCAAGACTTCTGTATAATTTTGTAACTCTTCTAAAGCAGATATCATGATCTGTGCATTCACATCCGCTTCTATGTCCAAATAAAATAAATATTCTCCTAAAGAACGTTTTGTAGGACGGGATTCAATACGACTGAGGTTAATACCTAAGTGGGCGAATACTTGTAATGCTTTAACTAACGCGCCTGGAACGTTAGCTGGTGCGCTAAAGGCTAACGATGTATGAGTACAAGCACTGATATTATTTTCTTCTGACCTTACCACCCAAAACCGAGTACAATTTTCTGGATAATCATTAATTCCACTGGCAAGAATCGGTAAATTATACAATTGTGCCGCCCGACTGGAGGAAATAGCTGCCGTTGTTGTTTCCTGTTCTAATCTCTGTAATGCTTCAGTGGTAGAGTTACTAGGAGTTACCTTAACATTTGGTAATAATTGTGATATCCATCCTTGACACTGAGCTAAAGCTTGGGGATGAGAATAGACATTTTTAATGCTATCTAAACTTTTAGCAAAAGATATTAATGTATGCTGAATTGGTAGAATTAAAGCTAGGTGAATTTTCAAATTATCGAGTTGCCATAAGGTATCTAATGTCATGTTGACACTGCCTTCAATGGAATTTTCCACGGGAACAACAGCTATGGCTGCTTCTGATTTAGCTACAGCTTGTAATGATTGAGATATGGTAGGATAGGGGCAGAGTTCAAAACTTTTTAGATTAGTAATTTCTTGATGGTTGTTTAACCAGGTGAGATAAGAAAGAGCCGCTTGTTCGCTATAGGTCCCAGGCGGTCCTAGATGGGCAATTTTGAGAGTCATACTTTTAAATTTGACGGTCTTGGCCAATAATTAGTTAATAACTTAATTTTTTACAATTTAAAGAAGATTGTTAAAAGATATTACAATTAAAAAACAAATGGTTTAATTTGCTCATGGTTACCAAGTTTATTGCCTGTCAATCGGTGGAAATTTCCGTTCCCAAGCAATCTATTCCTATTCACCATTACTTACGTCAACCCCAACGTTTAGTAAATGCCCTAGCTGACAATTCCCGAATTCAGCAGTTGTCTGAGGAGGTATTTCGATTGAAAATGCGTCCTTTGTCTTTTATGTCACTGAGTATTCAGCCGACTGTGGACATGAGAGTTTGGGCGGATACGGGTGGAACGATTTATTTGCGATCGCTCGGTTGTGAAATTCTTGGTTTTGAGTATATTAACCAACGTTTTGCCCTAAATTTAAAAGGCTATCTTTCACCAGTTCAACTCAGTAGTGGGATGCACCTCCAAGGAAAAGCTGATTTAGAAGTTTTGGTAGATATACCTCAACCATTTTCCTTTACACCCAAATCAATTTTAGAAACTACGGGTAATGGATTACTCAAAAGTGTGTTGTTGACTATTAAGCAAAGATTGTTACATCACCTTTTGGCAGATTATCGTCATTGGGTAACTTCTCAAACTCAAAATACAGATAATCACATTCCTGAATTACCAATGTTAAATTTTGAGTAGTTTCAGATTGTACTCAAGAAATGGGAATCCAAAATATTAAGAATTCAGGAGTTCAGTAGTTAAGGAGACAGAATTAATTTTCTCCCCTGTTCCTCTCCCTGTGTTTGGCAAGGACGGAAAGAGCGACGATGTAAAGGAGAAGGCCCATGTTTTTGGAGAGCCAGCAAATGCCGCTGGCTTCCATAACCTTTATTCTTTTCTATATCATAGATAGGATATTTTAATGCTAAACGTTGCACCAGATCATCCCGCCAAACTTTGGCTATGATACTGGCTGCGGCAATATTAAGCGATCGCTCATCACCTTTCACAATTGTTTCCTGTGGTATGGGCAAGTTCTTGACTAATTGATTACCATCAATTAAACACAGTTTAGGTGTTACCTGCAACTTCAAAACAGCACGTTTCATTGCTAAGAGAGTTGCCTGTAAAATATTCAACTCATCTATTTCCGCAGTTGTAGCATAACCAATTCTCCAGTCTAAAGCTAGATTCATAATTTTTCCAGCTAGTTTAGTTCTGCGAGAACTAGATAATTTTTTGCTGTCGTTGATATTATCTAGCATCAGTAGAGATAAAGCCTCTACTGGCAATATCACTGCTGCTGCTACCACAGGACCAAATAAAGCCCCTCTTCCTACCTCATCTACACCCACAACCGCACCCTGAATATCTGAGTAGGTAGAAAACTCTAACCAACTAGAACTATTCTGGGGTGCTGGTTTCATTTCTCCCATGTCTGAACTAATTTTTTTGATTGGTTTGATTTAGATGATCAATGAATCTGGTGAAACGTCTGAACTATGATTTTTTTGATTGGTTTGATTTAGATGATTAATCCTTAAAATCATTAAAATCACAGTCCAAAATCCAAAATTGTCTTAACTTCAATCTTGGCTAAAACTATCCCCATCTAAAGCTGATGAACGACGACGACGACGACGATTAGGTACAGATGCAGAACTAATATTTGTTTCTATTTCCGTTTCTGTTGTTTTTTCTGTTTCTGTTTCTTGGGTAACAACTGTTAATTCTGGGACTATTGTTAATGGTGGGAAACTAGATTCTGGTTCCGGGGAAAATGTTGGTGTTGCGGGTGTAATACTGATAATATCAGGAGTTGTTTTTGCACTAATAATTGGTTCGAGACTAGATGGAATTGATTCAGGCGGTAATTCTCCCGGTTGCACAACATTAATAATTACTGATCTTGTGCTTTTTCCTTCTCGATCTAACTTGAGTAGGGGAGAAATTCCCATTTCTGCATAAGTATCTTGTTCTTGTGCTGACATTTCGACATTAATAACTTCTGGAGGTTCTACCTTAATCGGTTCTAGTTTCACCTTTGCCCGTTCTGGTCTTTCTGTCCAACCAGATTTATTAATAGTAGGTGGAGATATTTCTGATATTGGTAATTCAGTTTCTTCTGCGTCTAAATCTAAATCATTAATAAAACCGAGAGGATTATTAACTAACCGGGGTTCGTCTTTACCGCTTGCTCCATTAATACCTATGCGACTGCGACGGGTACGGGTGCGTCGCTTGCTATCATTTAATTCCTGATAACTAGGATGATTAATTAGATGTAGGGAATTAAATTCCGGTTCGGTCTCAAAGCTATCACCAAAGCCATCATAGGAATCTCGCGGCATTACTGGGGGAATGCTACCGCTATCAGGTATGCGGGTGACTGGACGTGGTTCTTTTTGCGGCATGGGTACAAACCGCTCTGAGATGTCCGCTGTGGGAATGGGTAAACGGTTTTCTGGTTCTCCCGGTAATCTGACATTATGCCCTAAACCACCACAAGCTGCACAGGGTTCGCCAAATAATTCATAAATGTTTTGTCCCTGACGTTTGCGGGTAAGTTCCACTAAACCGAGTTCTGTGAGTTGGGCAATTTGGGGACGGGCTTTATCGGCTTTAAGAGCTTTGTTAAAATGTTCCAAGACTTGCATTTGATCACGTCGAGATTCCATATCAATGAAATCAACTACGATCACACCGGCAATATTCCGCAAACGTAACTGACGAGCAATTTCTGTTGCTGCTTCGCAGTTTGTCCAAAGTACGGTTTCTCTAGCTGTAGCAGAACGGGTGAACGAACCGGAGTTAACATCTATGACTGTTAGGGCTTCCGTGGGTTGGATGATGATATAGCCACCAGATGGTAAGTCTACTCTGGGTCTGAGGGCTTCGCGGATGGCGGCATTGATGCGGAAGTATTCTAAAATTGGTGAGCGATCGCGATGATGATCAATTAACAATCCTTGGGGTGTTTGGCCACCACTCCAGTTTTGTAGATATTGTTTCACCCGTTTTAAGCCAGTGCTAGAATCAACCACTATGCGATTCACATCACTACCATACATATCTCTGAGGACGCGCTGGATAAAGTCATCATCCCGATTTAGCAAGGCTGGCGCACGAGATGATACAGCTTCTTGCTGGACAATTTCCCACTGCTTTTGCAGCACTTCTAAATCTTCAATAATTGCTTCTTCTGGTTTGCCTTCTGCCTCTGTTCGTACCAACAAGCCCATACCTGCTGGTTTAATTAAAATTGCTAATGCTCTGAGACGATTACGCTCATTTTCGTTCTTAATCCGTCTTGATAGGTTAACACCTTTACCGTAGGGCATCAGCACTACATAACGTCCTGGTAAGGTAATGTTACCAGTGAGCCTAGGTCCTTTTGTTCCTGTTGGCTCTTTCATCACCTGCACTAATGTTTTTTGTTGTGGTGTCAGCAGTTCCGTAATTGCTGCTGCACTACGTTTAAGCCGCAATGGTCCTAAATCAGTGACGTGAATAAAACCGTTGCGTTCTGGATCGCCAATATTGACAAAAGCCGCATCTATCCCAGGTAAGACATTTTCTACTACACCTAGATATATATCACCAATTTGATGATGACCCGTAGCGACGACGAGTTCTTGTATTTGATCTTCAGAAAATACGGCAGCAATTTGATGCTGCTCCGCGATGATAATTTGTTTTGGCATTCAATTTCCTCAAAAACTGGCAGCACCGATGGTAATTACAAGGAAGTTCTCTGTTATCCTGTTTGCCTACAGTTGCTGCTACAAGGTGCTACGAGTAATAAAAATTTCCCATTTGAGTAGCTCTGCTGGGATTTAGAGAGCTAATGATACTGTAGTTGCGCTTTTACGCGAGATTATTAGTGAATAGTTGCATATAGTTTAAGAACTTAAATTAACCCACCTTGGTTAATTTCCCATACTATACGCTGCTATCTAAACTTTGGATATCCGTAGATATCTGCTAGTTAGCTAACTTGTCATCAGTAAAGTTAATTATGCCTAAATGGCACAAACTTTATACAAACTTCTGATAGCTCTGCTGATCTTCGGTATTGAGAAGCAAAAGGCAAGCTCTTGATGATGATTGATTCACGAGGTAGTTAAAGAGAGAGATTTGTAATCAGTACCAAATTTTTTCTGGGACACAATTTTAGAAGTTGCAGTCCTGCGAGTACGAGGTTAGTGAATCAATTCATGCAATGCGATGCCAGAAAATTTCTCTTAATTGTCATTTTAACGCAACCTTGCTAAAAATCAATTGCCACAAGCTGCTAATTTTGAGCAACTACCACATATAGTCTTGGATTGACGGTGGAAGTGCTGTATTAGCAAGTTAGGCGATTAATAGACGGCTGCGGTGGATGTGCAAGAGGTGAAATTCTTGATTAGCAACTATTGTCAACATAGACAGGATTTGCTCAGGACGCAAGATCACACCGTTAGGGCGACAGCTACCCAAGTAACGCAACACGGCTGTTGAATCTGATTCACGGCTAGATGGGGATATCAGTTCTATTTCCCACAAGCGATCGCGCAGATTTATTAATTCCTGCTTGCCGGACTTAGTGGTATGTGCTGACAAAATCTCCTCTCGATGTGTAATAGTCTCAATCCAACTTTGCCATTGTGTCAGTTGTACCTCAGTTTGGGATGTAGATACCGTGAGTAAATACTCCGCCGCCTCCAGAGATTGGTTAGCAGATGGAGATTTGATATCTATTTCTACCACATTATATACAGGAATGTCAGTAGGTAGTTGGTTTACTAATTGAGTATGAAAAGTTTCCACATCAATGGGTTGAGTGAATTCAAAATCAGCAATTTCCCCATTACTGGTAGCACCTAAAGCCAAGGCACTGGCGAGAGAAATCCGTGGACCAGGATGAAAACCACCTGTGAAGGTGATAGGTAAACCTGCACGACGGATGACGCGATCAAACAACCGCATCAGATCCAAGTGACTGACTAAGGACATATCCCCTTGTTTACCAAACCATACTCGCAATCTTTGGGTTTTGGTCGTGTTAGGGACAAAATCACCGGCAAAGTTGGGAATAGACGGTGGTGCAATGACAATATTATGACCGAAATCAGTCCCACAGACTCCACAATGAGAACAACCTTCAAAAGAGCAGTCGGGAATAGTTGCAGCTTCTAGAGCGCGTTTAAGATCGTCCTGTAGCCACTTTTTATCTATGCCAGTATCAATATGATCCCAAGGCAAGGGAATATCTAGAGGTGAGATGGTTTCTTGTTCTTTGTTGCTGAGGGCAAATAGATTCCATTCGCCATTTTCGACTTGACGATATTTCCAGTCTAGACCGGCTTGGGCGATGGCTGTTCCCCAAGCTGTAAAGGCTGTTTCCACATTATCAAACCAGGCATCCATCCCTGCACCCAGTTCCCATGCTCTGCGTAACACTTTCCCCAAAGTGCGATCGCCTCTACCAATAAAGTCTTCCATGGCGGAGATACGAAAATCCGTGAAGTTTACTTTCACATTCCGCATTTTGCGAAATTCTTGGCGCAGTAGTGCCTGTTTTCTGGCAAACTCCGTTGTAGAAACTGAATGCCATTGAAAAGGGGTATGGGGTTTAGGGGTAAAGTTAGAAATGGTCAGTGTAAAATTGATAGCTTTTCTACCCTTAGCCCAACATTCTTGTTTTAACCAGCTGATGGTTTCCGCAATACCCAAGACATCGGCATCTGTTTCACCGGGTAAACCAATCATAAAGTAGAGTTTGATTTTATCCCAGCCTTGTTCCCAAGCTGTTTTTACACCCCGTAATAATTCTTCATTGGTTAAACCTTTATTGATAATATCCCGCATCCGTTGAGTACCTGCTTCTGGGGCAAAGGTTAATCCGCCTTGGCGCGTTCCTCCCAAGATGTTGGCGATATTTTCATCAAACCTATCTACTCTTTGACTGGGTAAGGTGAGGGAAATATTATCATTTTTTAACCGATTTTTAATTTCCATTCCCACTGCTGGCAGAGCTAAATAGTCGGAACAACTCAAGGATAACAGGGAAAACTCATTGTAACCCGTTTCCCGCATTCCTTTTTCGATCGCTTCTATCACTTTTTCTGGTTCCACATCCCGTGCAGGTCTAGTCAGCATTCCAGGTTGACAAAAGCGACAACCACGGGTACAACCTCGACGAATTTCAATGGTTAAGCGATCGTGAACTGTTTCTACGTAGGGTACTAACCCAATAGAATAGGCGGGAATGGGTGTGGCTACACGACGGAGAATCTTTTTGGGGACATCTGGACGGAGGGGATAGACTGCCCCACCTGCACCCATTTCATAAAACTGTGGCACATATACACCAGGAATTTGCGCCAAGTCCAATAATAGTTCTTCTCGATGCAAGTCTGATTTTTTCCCTTCTTCCAAAACTAAACCAATTTCGGGCAGTAGTTCCTCACCATCACCCAAAACTATGAAGTCGAAAAAGTCTGTATAGGGTTCGGGGTTAGATGTTGCTGTTTGTCCGCCGGCAAAAATTAGGGGATAGTTACCGTTTTGTCTTTCGGCACTTGTGAGAGGAATTCCTGCTAAATCTAACATTTCTAAAATGTTAGTACATCCTAATTCATAACTGAGGCTAAAGCCTAAAATATCAAATTCTGTTAATGACCGTTTGGATTCTACAGCAAACAGAGGTATCTGGGTGCTACGGAGTTTGGCGGCTAAATCTGCTCCTGGTAAGTATGCGCGATCGCATAACTGTCGAGGCTGGGCATTCAGAATATTGTATAATATGATATGCCCTAAATTTGATGCTCCAACTTCATATACTTCTGGATATGTCAAAACCCAGCGAATTGTTGCCCTATCCCATGGTTTATGAACTGCTAAACGCTCATTACCCAGGTAACGGGCAGGTTTTAATATATCCGATGTGATTAATTGTTCAACTGAAACAGCCACTTTGCTATCTTCTAGCTACCTTAAATTTAGAGCTAAATACCTCCAAGATTAGCATTATAGCAGGTAATAACCTAAGTGGCTAGTTATAGCAGAAGGCAAGAAGCAAAAGTGAAACCATTGCTGTGCGAAAATTACGTCAGATCATATTTCTTTCAAATTTCTGGGCTTTTCCATCCTTAAGATATCCTTGAGGACGAATCACCGTAATTGCGGGAGGCATTAAACCAGCTACCATAGTCACATCTTGATCAAAGCTGTTGATTGTGCAAACTACCATTTTCATTGAAGTTGACACTCCCCGGTCTAAAGACGCGGGGATTATACATTCATCGTCAAAACTTGGCTTTTCCAGGTTTGCACCCTTACGGGTTCGCCAGTCACTCATGGGGGAAACCCCCAAGACCGCGCTGGCTCACCAAGTAGAGTAGAGGCTTCAACTCCTGTAGCCTTACTTTGGGGATGCCCTCCCCTAGTTTCGACTTCGCTCAACTCCAGAGCTTTTGCCAGATTTAAAATATTAATTGCTGCATTTGTATCTCTGTGCAACTCGCACCCACAACTACATTTATGGGTAGGAGTTGATAGAGACTTTTTGACAATTACGCCACAACTAGAACACTTTTGAGAAGTGTAATGTGGTGCTACAGCTATAGCAACTTTGTCAAATTTAACCGCAAAATATTCAATCCATTGCCTGAACAAATACCAACTAGCATCACTAATTGATTTTGCTAGACAATGATTTTTTACCATATTTACAACCCTTAAATCTTCGTAGGCTACTAAGTCGTTAGACTTGCATACGTTGCGCGCTATTCTCTTAGCGTGTTCATTCCGTTGCCTACTTACTTTTAAGCTGGTGTTGTGGTAGCTGGTAAAACCATTTTTTCTGGCAAAGGAGTTTTACAAGGTGCAGTTTTATCTGGGGCTTTGGCTAATCTTTACCTGACGGAATTTGACCGTTTATGTCTGAGTCATGGGATTAACTTGGTTCGTTATGGTGATGATTTTGCTATTGCTTGTGAAAGTTGGTTACAAGCTAATCGCATTCTTGACCAAGTTACTAAACGTCCACCCACTGACCCAATTAATAGTTTGCTCAGTTTGGGTTATACTTTATTAAGTCAGCAAGTTTATTCCTTTGTCCAAGCTGTAGGTTTGCATACTCACTTTGGTAATTTGCACGTTCCCCGTGATAATCATCCTGCTTTGGTATCTGATTTAATGGAGGAATTTCGCGCCCAAGTGGTTGATTCTTTTGTGAGTTATTTGGTGAATAAAAAGATTTTAACTCCAGAAGATTTTACTCCTCCTGATGAACGTGGTGGTGTATACTTACATCCAGATGCTTTGAAGAAGTTTCTCAAGCATTGGGAAGAAAAGTTACAAACTGAAGTCACCCATCCCCACACGGGTTATAAGGTTGTTTATCGTCGCTGTATTGAGTTACAGGTGCGAGAATACATTGCTTGTTTGATGGGTGAGGTGGAAGTTTACCGCCCTATGGTTTGGGAAAAGTAACACCATGATACCATTCGTGGGATAGACACAATGGCTGAAACCCTGATTCTTTCGTTCTATCCCACGAATAACTCTCCTAGTAAGGGTTTGA
>NZ_PGEM01000119.1 GCF_002934005.1 Cuspidothrix issatschenkoi CHARLIE-1
AATCGGCTTTTTTATCAATAATCTTTTTACCAATTTCTGTTTGAGTCCCCATGGCATTAATAGTGATGATAGAGCCTTTGATATCTACAGGACTTACGCAAAATGTAACTGAAACCCTTATTCTTTCCTAGTAGGGGTAATTCATGAATTACCCCTACTTTTGTTCTGTTTTGCGTAAGTCCTGATCATATACAAACAGAGGTTTTAGCATTTGTTGAATAGAAATAGAAGGCTATATTTCAGCATCAACATTTTTATAAAGCCTTGCGTTGAGTTTGATAAATGTGAATTTGATCTACAAAACCCTTAATTCCTGGAATATTATAACCATAAAGACGAAAACCTTTACCGATAGAATTAGTTAAAACCTCTGCACCTTTACCTTGATAATAAACCGGAACTGGACGGTTAGCATGAGTTCCCCACCCATATTTAATATTAGGATCAGCACCCCAAAAATGACCGGCTTTGATGGGATCAGATTCAGCAGTTAAAACTTCTGCACCTTTTTCTTTAAGTAATTGGGAAAAGTTGGGATTTAACGTCAGATAATGATCATGATCAGCAGTGACAATGAGGAGATTATTTTCCCAACCTCCGTTATTTTTAATCCAGTCAATTGTTGTTTTTACAGCTTGATCAAAATCTAAAACTGTACCAATCATATTATCTATATTATCATCATGGGCAGCCCAATCAATATCACCACCTTCTACCATTAACCAAAAGCCATCCTTATCTTTAGATAAAACTGTTAACGCTGCTATGGTTAAATCAGCAAGTGTGGGATTTTCATTAATTTCCCTCGCAATAAAAGATTCATCAGTTTCTCCCGGAAGCAAAGGACGAACTGTATCAGGTTTTTGTCCTTGAGAACTAAATAAAGAAAAAATACTTAAACCTGTATTACTGTAGTCTCCATTGGCCGTACTTACAGGCAGATTTCCCTCCTGTCCCCTTGCTCCATATAATCCTAACAAGCGATCGCCCTGATTTGGATCTAATTTAGCCGCAGTAGTGGCTAATTTGGCCGCAGCATCTTTTCCCCTTTCTAAAAATGTGTATTTATAGCGGTTTTGATTGGGGTTTTTGCTCAACTCTGCATAGGTCGTTTTCGTGATATATTCAAATTTAGTCGGCGGTTCGACACCAATGGGTAAAGATTCACTACTCGCACCCGTGAGCGGATGACCACCACCTAAAATTACCGTTGGTTGATATATGCGAAGTTCCTGCTGTAAAATATTATCTAAACTTGGATAATCAGCATCATATTTATTCCGACGATTCACATTTGCTGCTGCTGCTCCTGGTGTAGCATGATCCACAGGTACAGAAGTGACAATTCCTGTAGATTTTCCCCGATCTGCGGCACTTTTGAGAATAGTTTCTAAAGGTTTTTCCCAAATATCCACGGAAATAGCATTATTATAGCTTTTTACTCCCGTGTACAAAGTAGTCGCTGTATTAGCTGAATCAGGATAACTATATTTAATATATTCAGGATCATTCCCCGGTGTCCAGGGATTTATCCCCCCACGCTGGGGATCATAACCTACTAAATTACCCACTGCATGGGGTTTGAGATTTTTTCCCCCTCCCGTGGGTTGATTTCCTGGATTAAATTGGGGTTCAAATTTAAACCCTGGTAACATTGGACTAGCACCTGTGATCGGATCAGAGCCAGTTAATGCAGAGTTAACCGTATCGAAAACGCCATTACTAGGAGCAACAGTAGTACCATAGGTAGTAGCAAGGGCATAATTATCTAGGGTTTGAAAACTCAGTCCTTCCCCTTTGCCAGAACTGTAATTATACCCTTGAACTATAGCCCCAGCGCGAGCCATTTCCCACCCCATACCGTCCCCAATCATAATAATGACGTTTTTGGTACTATTGGCAGATATAGCCGGACTAGAGTGGGGAATAATGGCGATAAATATACCCACTATGATGATCAACAGTGCAGCTAATAAACGGCGGTTGTGTCCAAATTGTGAACTAAATTTAGTTGCCATGGGTAAAATGCCTGTGAGGAAATTGCTCTATGATGAGAGAATATTACAAAATGATCACAAAACTTTAAATTTAATCATCATGGCGAAAATTCAGTTTGCTAGAGGTATTGAAGAAACAGTAGTTCCAGATGTTCGATTGACAAGAGCGAAAAAAGGTGAAAGCGGTACAGCAACATTTATCTTCACCAATCCTGATATATTGGCGCAAGACGGCAAAGATGAAGTTACCGGACTATACTTGATTGACGAAGAAGGGGAAATAGTGATTCGTGAAGTTCAGGGGAAATTTGTCAACGGTAAACCAGAATCTTTAGAAGCAGTTTATGTCATGAAGTCTAATGCAGAATGGGAGCGGTTTATGCGGTTCATGAATCGTTACGCTGAACAAAATGGTCTAGGTTTGAGCAAATCTTAATTTGATTCAAGTTACCCTCTTAATAAGCTAGGGTGTACACACAAATCCTATATGTCTTCGTTTTGTGCTGATTTAGCCCCCTAAATCCCCCAAACTTGGGGGACTTTGAAATTCTGGCGTTGCTGATAAAAGTATGATGTTATTTCACGCAGAGGCGCGGAGTCTCACAGAGTAAGAGTTTCACTTTTTTGATTTTTCAATTTCATACCTCAATTCAGCAACGCCTCAAATTCAAATATTATCTATCCAAATGCAACCACACCCAAATACACAGGAAATTTCTGTAATTTGTGCAGTAATTACCGTTAGTGATACCCGTTCCCCAGAGACAGATAAAAGTGGTCAATTAATTAAAGAACTACTTTTAGCCAATAATCACACGGTTAAATTTTATCAAATTATCAAGGATGAACCAGGGGAAATACAAGCCCAAATGGCGGTTTTGGGTGGAGATGCTCAAATAAATGCTGTGATTTTTAATGGAGGAACGGGAATTGCTCCCAGGGATACTACCTATGATGCTTTAGAAAAGCTATTAGAAAAGACTTTACCCGGATTTGGGGAATTATTTCGGTTTTTAAGTTATCAAGAAATTGGTTCTCGCGCTATGGCTTCTCGTGCTGTCGCTGGCGTTTATCAAAGCAAAATCATTTTTTCTCTTCCTGGTTCTAGTAACGCTGTGCGACTGGGCATGGAAAAGCTGATTTTACCGGAATTGGTGCATTTAGTAAAACAGGTAAATTTTCTGAATTAAACATAATTGATAAATTGATTTTAGGAGTTGGGGATCTCATTCATTTCTTCATTAGTAGACAGATCCCCGACTTCTTTAAGAAGTCGGGGATCTAATTCATTTTGTAGTGTGAAGATGATTTTTCATCCTCAAATCTCAATGGTTCATAGACAATCAAAAAATCACATCTTGTACATCCTTAAATCCTGGACATCCTGATTCTGACAAAATATGATTGTTGTCATCCAGAACCCCGTGAACATTCCCCAGCAGAGCCAGGGAACGAGGGAAAATCTCACAATCACATCCTGTTAATCCTTTAATCCTGGGTATCCTGATTCTGACAAAATATTATTGTTGTAATTCTCTAATTCTATCTTGGGCTATTCTCAACCAGTATTCATTACCTCCTTGTTGTTGATATAGTTTCACAGCTTGCTGAAGATCTGCTATAGCTACTTGCTTATCCCCTAAAGCAGATTTAACATTTCCTCTTTCATGATAAGCATAGGCAAAGTTAGGATTAATCTTGATAGCTTGGTTGTAATCATCTATTGCTCCTTGCCTATCTCCTAATTTATTACGGACAATTCCCCGGCCGTAGTAGGCCTGGGCAAAGTTAGGATTAATCTTGATAGCTTGGGTGTAATCATCTATAGCACCTTGCTTATCTCCTAATTCAGAACGGACATTTCCCCGGAAGTAGTAGGCATGGGCAAAGTTAGGATTAATCTTGATAGCTTGGTTGAAATCATCTATTGCTCCTTGCTTATCTCCTAATTCAGAACGGACATTTCCCCGGCTGTTGTAAGCATAGGCATCGTTAGGATTAATCTTGATAGCT
>NZ_PGEM01000120.1 GCF_002934005.1 Cuspidothrix issatschenkoi CHARLIE-1
TGTTCCCTGTTCCCTGTTCCACCTGTTACCTGTTACCCTGTTACCTGTTCCCGTTCCCTGTTTCCCTGTTCCCTGTTCCCTGTTCCCTGTTCCCTCTCCTCACAGACAACTTTTTCAGCAACCCCTAATTACAGCCCTAAACAAAAAAATCGCCCCCTGAATTCAGGGGGCGCATCACCACGAGGGATGTTTTAAAATACGCTGTTGTGCGTCCGCATCTCTAGCTGGCAACGTATTCTTTGACATTGGCTCGGCGGCGACGTAAATGTGCAAGAGCTTGATGTTCTAATTGACGAACTCTTTCGCGGCTAAGGTTTAACCGTTCACCGACTTTCGCCAAGGACATTTCATTACCATCTTCTAAACCAAAACGTAAGGCTAACACTTGGCGCTGTTGGGGTGTGAGTTCCGCCAGCAAGTTATTCAAGTCTTGACGCAAAAACTCTTGAGTTGTGTAATATTCCGGTGATGGCCCATCATCTTCTAGCATTTCTTGGAGTTCGGTATCTTGGTTATCACCAACACGCACATCCAAGGAAACAGGTTGACGCGCCATGTTGAGATATTCCCGAATTTGGGCGGGTTCTAACTCCAGTTCGTGGGCTATTTCCGAGGGTGACGGGGATCTTCCCAACTTTTGTGCTAATTCCCGTTGCACTTTTTTAATTTTGTTCAGTTTTTCGGTAATATGAATTGGTAAGCGGATGGTACGACCTTGTTGGGCGATCGCTCTAGTAATAGCTTGACGAATCCACCAGTAAGCATAGGTTGAGAATTTGTAACCCCGCATGGGATCAAATTTCTCCACACCTCTTTCTAGTCCCAAAGTTCCTTCCTGAATTAAATCCAGAAATTCCATATTGCGCTTCTGGTACTTTTTGGCGATCGCCACAACCAAACGTAAATTCGCTTCAATCATTTTTTGCTTGGCACGTTTACCTTGCATCACCAGATGATTTAATTGGGTTTCCGATTGATTAACATGGGCTGCCCATTCTGCTACACTAGGCTCATGATCAATTTCTTTGCTTAAAGCTTCTTTAGCCTCGATCAGCGTCATCATTTGCTGTACTTGCTTACCATAAACAATCTCTTGCTCACGGCTTAACAAAGGTACACGGCCAATTTCTCGCAGATAGGTTCGCACCATATCAGCCGTAAATTTGGTGTTGATTTTTTCCGTATGATTGTTAACAGTAGGCATGGGCTTCTTATCCTCTACTTCCTAAACATAATTAATATTTTTGATACAAAGGCAATTGGTAATTTTACAGTATACATCACTAGAAAATAGGGAAAAATGATCAGCAGTTACATTGATCAAGCCTTTGTAAAGATGTTACAACTCTAAAAATCTCTTCTCTTAGCCTCCCTAAATATTGGCGTTGGCCTAGAAAGTACCTTCGACTGTGTTGTTTAAATTTTTGTTGCAATGATTTTTTGGTAATTATCTAGTATTCGTCTAAAAAACGGAGTCAGTATGAGTTTACTTTGGTTCTATGTTACGGCAAACGGACTGAATAGTAAAGTTCCCAGAGGATAAATGTTTCAGTCATCGAGTCCCAAAAATAGACAACAAGTGAATCACTATTTTACTTTAGCTCCTTAAACTGTGTTGATATGTCCATAGTGGCGCGAAAACCCCCTCTCAAGTTGCTTTCAGGTATCGGGATAACCGAACTTGAGTAGCTTGAAAATGGTGTGATGTTACGCAACTTACTTGTTAACGGTTAACTGTTGAACTCCTAAAGGGGCGGGGTTTCCCAGCCCTTACTCCTAATAGCCCAGCGTGACCTAGCCACACTTCTTAACTCTTAACTCTTAACTCTTGCCTTCTGCCTCCTGCCTTCTTCTAAAAGCCTAAGTCTGCTTTTGCTAATTCGGCTGCGGTAAATACTTCCTCGTCCGACTTTTCTTCCCAAGCGATCGCCCCAATGTCAGCATAAAATTGAGAATCATAGGGACGGGTACGTACAACCACAGGCATCGGCACAGCATGACCTAAAATTAAAGCTTGTTGCTTAGAATCTAACTTAGCTAAAACTGAGCGTAAACCACTCCCACCAGAGACACCTGTAAAAATCGCATCAATATCTTTTTCGTCATTCAGCAAAGCGGTAATGCGAGTACCGATTTGAGACATAACTTCATTATCTATGCCTGATGGCCGTTGATCAACTACCAAAAGTGTTACAAAATATTTCCGCAGTTCTCTAGCAATAGTTCCAAAAATTGTACTTTGTACCACCGCCGGGTCAAGAAACCGATGGGCTTCCTCTATTGTAATCATTAATGGTGTCGGCCGATCCAAAGGATTTTTACTTTGGAGAAATTTATCCGCTTTTTTCACATAATGTTGATGTATGCGTCTGGTGATCATATTTGTCACCAACATATATGAGAGCATATTCGACTGAGAACCAAATTCAATAACTACATTTTTCCCAGCTTCTAGAGATTGGACAATATTTTTAATATAATTTTGCGGACAAGTACCACGCATATATTTTAAACTATCTAACCGGAATAACTTGCGCTGTAATGCCATGATAGATCCTTTGTGTCCCCGCTTTTCCTCACAAAACATCTCAATTTCTTCATTATTCATATTCAGCAATTGAATAATCCAAGATTTACCCAATTCACTATAGAGAATATTGGCATTATCTAAGGCAGCTTCAGAAAGTCCTAATTCCCGATTACATAGTTTAATATCTTCAACTTCAATCTGTTCATAACTCAGATACAGTTCTTGTGCATCCCGTACACCTCTGCGCTTGGTTGAATCTGGATCAAGGGTATAAACTTCTACTTGTGAAGGAAATAACTGTTTTAAGCCCTTAACAGTGTTAACATTTTTACCTTCTGCCACTGCTTCCCAACCATATTCTGAGTGCATATCAAAAATTAGGTTCACAGCCGCATTTTTACGAATTACGCCGGCTAAAACTAAGCGTGTCAGAAAAGATTTACCAGTACCAGATTTCCCAAAAACGCCATTACTCCGTTCCACAAAGCGGTTTAAATCAATACAAATCGGCACATCCATATCTAAAGGTTTACCGATGGAAAAGTTTTTCCGTTGCGGATCATCTTCCCAACCAAACACTTTGCGGAAGTCCTCTTCACTTGCTTCATAAACTTGGCTAAAGTGACTAGGAATAGTTTTCACAGGTAATAATTCCATCGTCGTACTCGTTTGGGGTTGAAAGGATGCCAAACCCGTAGACGATGGAATAAAGGGGTTAAGGGATTTACCATTAGTAGAAAAGCCAGGTTCTTGAGATTCAGGGGTAAACATCAACATCGGTGCAAGGTTGATCATCCCATAGGTACCGCTACCAGCCAATACTTCCCGCAAAAAACTATCTTCCCAATTAGGAGGACTAGCAGTAATGCGGTCATTTGCCATACCCAAGGATACATCTGTAAGCATACAGAAAAAGCGCGATCGCATCCCCTGCACTACGAGAAATTTACCTACCCGCATATCTTCGACAGATATATCTGGATGTAATCTAACTTCTAAACCTCCAGTTAGAGAACCTTCAATAACTGAACCTAATGGTAATCCCAAATTCATTTTTGTCAGTTGTCCGTTGTTAGTTGTCAGTTGTCAGTTGTTTGTTGTCAGTTGTTAAGAAAAAAATTTCTCCCCAACAGTCAACAGTCAACAGTCACCTAATCAATTTGAATACTCGTAGGTGCATTTCCTACTGGTGGTGTAATTCCTGGTAATGGTTTTCTAAATTGTGTGTAGATCCGATCGCGCCAGGAGAAAAATGCTTCATAATCAGGATTGTCCGCAAAGATGGGTAATCCCTTGCCTCTAAGAGATACTGGTAAGTCTAAATAAGCACCATCAGGAAACTTCAACAGCATTGACAAACTAGCTACCGTTAAATCAGCCAAACCAGGTTCATCTCCTGTTAAATAGGGACTATCTACCAACAATTGAGTCAGAATATCTAAATCTTGTTTTAGGCTAGTAATGGCAGTATTAATTACCTCTGGACTAAAACCGACACCAAAACCCAGCGCGGACAGAAAATCACCAGGAACACCTTCCACAAAAGTTTTGAGAATATCAGGAGTAGAAACCGGTAACAAAGACTTGCGAAAATTTTGATCTTGACTGATAGCTGCAAACAAAGCCTTTCTACCTTTCACACCTATAGACTCATCCGCCCAATCTTCTAATAATAAAGTTAAAGCGCGTTTTTTAGGCTCCGTTGGTATCAGCGGCCGATCTGGATATTCTGAGTCTAAATACTTAGCAATTTCGGTAGAATCTACAATATATCTATTGCCATCTTTTAAGACTGGGACTTGTTTTTGTCCTGTTAATCTAAATAATTCTAGTTGACCAATCCCTGGTGCAACCTCGATTTTGCGATACTCTAAACCTTTATAGTCCAGAATTAAACGCACTTTTTCTGAAAATTGAGATAGTTCCCACTGATATAGTTCTAGCATATAGTATATTTTGCAGCTTGTTGGCTTATCAACTTTATAATTGTATCTTTATTTTTGACAATTTTTCCGATCAATCATTGTTTTTTTGCTGCAAATCAATGACAAAACCATATTGATTATTGTCCGCAAAAACTGGAGATTTTTCTGGAATATTCGCCTTTAATAGTATCATATTTTTGCTGGAGGACTCCGATTTAATTGCTAAACATCCACAAATCCCTTGAGTCATCAAACCAAACTCCTATAGTTGGCAAAATGTGATCACTCTTGATATAAAGTATAAACAATTCAAGAGAAAAAATTTATGAACCCTGATCACGGCAAATTATTTATCAAAGTCCTTGGTATCATGGGATTTGCTAGTCTTAGTCTAGTAATTACTCTACCATCCTCAGCACAACAAGTAGTCAATCCCAGCCCCAATATATTTAACGAACCGCCCTATAATCGGAGTACTAGATCCAATCAAACCCTTCCTATTCCCAAACCCAAACCAAAACAAACAGAAACTCCTACAGAAAAAAAGAATTTAATAGTGTTGGCCAATGACAATGGCTCATTTAAAACCCTTGTTAAAGCTTTAACAGCAGCAGGACTCATAGATACTTTACAAGGAGAAGGTCCTTTTACAATTTTTGCTCCCACAGATGCAGCATTTGCCAAACTACCACAAGACGCATTACAAGATTTATTAAAGCCAGAAAATAAAGAAGTATTAATCAAGGTTTTAACCTATCATGTAGTGTCTGGTAAGGTACTCTCCAGCGATTTGAAATCTGGGGAAGTAAAAAGCTTACAAGGAGATCCCATTACTGTGGAAGTTAATAATGGTGTTCAAGTCAATGATGCAACGGTAACTAAGGCAGATATCGAAGGTAGTAACGGTGTTATCCATCAAATTGATAATTTGATTCTCCCTCCTAGTTTATAGATTTGTGATAAGGATTCAGGATACAGAATACAGGAGGTAGAATGAATCAGAGTTTTAGGTCACTAATCAGATTATTGCTACCAATAAATATTCTGACTCCTGTACGGGCGAACAGCCGTTCGCCCCGCCTGACTCGGTGACTCCTGAATTATTGCGATATTTCATTGCTCAAAATCTCCAAGTAAAAATCCCCGACTTTCAACAGAAAACGGGGATTTTTGTTTAGGAATAAAATGACCTAACGAGATTTAGCAGTAGTCTTACCTTCACTTGTTTTTGCGTCTGCAAGTAACTGCATTATCAACTCCTCAAGATTTTGTGATGTTTGTTCTTCTTGATGCAAGTTTTGTTCTAACAACTGAATAACTTGGTTTTGTCCCATTTGTTGAGCAACTTTAATCAAACTACGATAACCAGCAATTTCCAGTTGTTCAATTTTGTTATGCCATCCTGCTAGTCCTAAATCTGCAATTTTGGAATTATCAGCCGCTAGAAGGGTAAATTTTTGGCATTCACTAATTAACCCAGAGGCAACATCACAAGTAATTCTTTGTGGTTGTTCTCCGCAGATATTTAACACCTGTTCCAGATTTTTAATGTGCTGCTGGGTTTCTTGAATATGTGGCTCAATCACTGTTTTCAATTTACTGTTTTGACAACATTCCCACATCATCTGCTGGGCTTCTAAAAAGCGATTTTCAGCATCATACATGGAGTTAATTCCATAGATAAACATCTGTTGTAAATTGCTGATTTTTTTTGTGCCTGGACGCTCACTAAGTTGAACCATGATTATTCTCCTAATCTTATGTCGCTGTCTTTAACAGTCGTTCCATTAACCCTACGTCTACTCTGATTTATTCTCTTCATACCCAAGACACAGTATAGGTATGAAATCTGATTGTTATTTGCGTCCAAAAAATCAGACAAAAGTCTGAACTATGATTTTTATGATTGATTTGATGGACATGATAAATGTATTTCTGATGGATTTTTAGCAGCAAAATAATCAGAAAAATTATCAAAACCACAAAAATCACAGTCTAGATTGCCAGAATTACGTTAAAGTAAAGATAAGTTAAGAAAATGCTGTCAAATAAATGGCTGCTCCAAGTTTAGAAATAATTTCGGCTCAGTTAGAAAGTCCGAACTTGCGCGATCGCATGGTAGCTCTTGCTAGTTTGCGTCATATATCGGCTGATGATGCTGTACCTTTAATAAAAAAGGTTTTAGATGATCAATCTCTGCAACTGCGCTCAATGGCAATATTTGCTCTAGGCATTAAAAAAACCCCGGAGTGTTATCCTATCCTGGTGAAAATTCTGGAAACAGATCCAGATTATGGCATTCGTGCTGATGCGGCCGGAGCTTTGGGATATCTTGAAGATAACAGAGCCGTAGAAGTCCTATCACGGGCATTTTATGAAGATACAGACTGGCTAGTCAGGTTTAGTGCTGCTGTTTCTTTAGGTAATATTAAAGATCCTCGCGCCCATGATATTCTCATTCAGGCTTTAGATAGTGAAGAAATAGTCATTCAACAAGCTGCTATTTCTGCTTTAGGCGAAATCCGAGATTTAGATTCTGTCACCCATATTCTGCGCTTTGCCCAATCAGAGGATTGGTTAGTGCGGCAACGTTTAGCGGAAGCTTTAGGAAATTTACCCACGCCTAAAAGTATTTCAGCACTGAAATATCTAGAAAAAGATAGTCATGAGAACGTTGCCGAAGCAGCAAGGATTTCTCTGCAAAGACTTGAGGAAACAAATAATCTCAGTTAAAAATAAAGTCTCTTCCTAGTTTTTAATAATAAAAGAGGATATTAAGATTGTGATGCAGGGCGAATTTGTTCATGAACATTGAAGAATTTTTTGAATTAAGTGCTGGCAAGTGGTTTTCCCATCGCACCAGTCACCACTTAGCATTTAAGCAGTCAGAAGACGGCAAATCAGACATCGTCATCGAAATGTTAGCTGCTGACCATCCAGAAGTCATTAAACTGTGTCAACAGTATGAAATTGACCCTAATACCGCTTCCTGTGGGGCGCGAGTGACCTGGAACGGCACAATGGAATGGGATGAAGAAAAACATCAAGGTTCTACTGTTTTAGCCACAGTCCCCAACACAGACAACCCAGATGAAGGTAAATTACTCCGGGAAATGGGTTATGCAGAAAAAGCCCCCGTTGCTGGTAGCTATAAAATGGGTGATGATGGTGCTTTAACTCTGATTACTGAATATGAAACCATGTGGTCTGAAGAAAGACTATGGTTTGCTAGTCCTAACCTGCGGATGCGGGTAAGTGTCCTTAAACGGTTTGGTGGTTTTAGTATGGCTTCCTTCACTTCCGAAATCCGTATGGGTAACACGGATGCTTCTAAAAAGGCTATGGAAGCCGCTAATTCTGCTGCTGGTTAGGGGAGTAGGGGGGCAGGGGAGAAAATTTTATTTTTCTTCCTTCTCTATTTCTCCTGAACTCCTGACTGGTCAATGAGCGATAGCGATAGCCTGCGTGGCGCTAGCCATACTCCTACCCCTTGGCTATTCCCTGTTATCTGCGTTTACTAGAACGACGGGGTTTAGGTGAACTAGAAGCAGATTTTTTAGCGCCTGTTACCGTGCGTGATGAGGGCTGTTTAGCTGACTTTTCGGAAGCAGATTTAGGTGCAGAACGCCGAGTCCGCTGTCCACTGCCAGAAGGGGGTTTGCGTCCATTGGGAATTGGTTCTGCCTTAATTTCTGGGTTAACACTAAAACCTGACACTACTTCTTTAGGTAAACGTTGCTGAATTAGGTTTTCAATATCTGTCAACAAATGGTGTTCATCAACACATACGAGGGATATCGCTTGACCTTCTGCCCCAGCGCGTCCAGTTCGACCAATACGATGAACATAATCCTCTGGGACATTGGGCAAATCGTAGTTAATGACGTGGGGTAATTCGCTGATATCAAGACCCCGTGCAGCAATGTCCGTTGCTACTAATACCTGTAAAGTCCCATCTTTGAATTTGGACAAAGCATGGGTCCGTGCTGCCTGGCTTTTATTTCCATGAATAGCTAGGGCTTGAATACGGTCTTCACCCAACTGCTTGACTAACCTGTCAGCGCCGTATTTAGTGCGACTAAATACCAGGACTTGATACCATTTATTTTCCCGAATGAGATGAGACAGTAATTGGCGCTTGCGATCGCGGTCTACATGATAAACTTTTTGTGATACTGTGGCCGCAGTCGCGTTCCGACGTGCTACTTCAATCATTATCGGGTTATTTAGCAACCCAGCCGCAAGAGTTTTCACCTTATCTGAGAAAGTTGCAGAAAATAGTAAATTCTGGCGTTGTTTAGGCAAAAGGGAGAGAATGCGGCGGATATCATGAATAAAACCCATATCCAGCATCCGGTCTGCTTCATCCAGTATCAACACTTCCACACGGGACAAGTTCACAGTCCCTTGTTGAACATGATCTAGCAGTCGTCCGGGGGTAGCCACTAAAATATCTACACGGGTTCTCAATTTCTGTTTTTGGGGACCAATACTCACACCCCCAAACATCACCATTGAATTGAGATTTAAGTATTTACCATAATCACGGACACTTTCTTGCACCTGGGCAGCAAGTTCACGAGTCGGGGTGAGAATTAATGCGCGAATGGGGGAAGATCCATTAGCATTATTTTGAACGTTTTTATTAGTAAATAAGCGATGTAACAGAGGCAAAGTGAAGCTGGCAGTTTTACCAGTACCAGTTTGCGCTCCAGCCATAATATCACCACCAGACAATACCACAGGGATGGCCTGCTTCTGAATTGGTGTAGGTTTATCGTATCCTCGCTCTGTGACAGCACGGATAATTTCAGGGGACAAGCCGAGATTAGAAAAAGACATAGAACTCCAAAAATAACATCGGCCTGTCGCCAATCACGGCTTCAGTCTTAGGCGGACGATTGGTTTAAAATGCTAAATGGGCAGTAAGCCCCAAGACTAGGAGCAAATGCCACAGTCCAATATCATAGCAGTGTCATTGGTGAACTTACGGCGAATAGTTAAAAAAGAAGTCGAGGATCTTTTAACTGCTTGTGACAACTTGACAAAATCCAAAATCGAGTAACTCCTGCTATACAATGGTAAACAGACCTGATATACATTATGAATTAAGCGTAATTTCCAATGACCACTAAACGCCATTACCATATTATTACCTTCGGTTGTCAAATGAATAAAGCTGACTCCGAACGCATGGCTGGTATATTAGAAGACATTGGCTTTGAGTGGTCAGAAGACCCAAATCAAGCAGATGTAATACTTTACAATACTTGCACCATTCGGGATAATGCGGAGCAAAAAGTATATTCTTATTTAGGTAGACAAGCGAAACGCAAACATGAACAACCTGATTTAACTTTGGTAGTTGCTGGTTGTGTTGCTCAACAAGAAGGGGAAGCACTGCTGCGGCGTGTGCCAGAATTGGATTTAGTCATGGGGCCACAACACGCTAACCGCCTCAAGGATTTGCTAGAATCTGTTTTTGAAGGTAATCAAGTTGTCGCCACAGAAGCGGTTCACATTTTTGAAGACATCACCCAACCCCGTCGAGATAGTCAAGTGACCGCTTGGGTAAATGTTATCTATGGCTGCAATGAACGTTGTACTTATTGTGTAGTTCCTAATGTGCGTGGTGTGGAACAGTCCCGCACACCGGCAGCTATTGGCGCCGAAATTGAAGAGTTAGCTAAACAAGGTTACAAAGAAATTACCCTTCTGGGTCAAAATATTGACGCTTATGGTCGAGATTTACCCGGTTCTACTCCTGAAGGTCGTCACCTGCACACCTTGACAGATTTACTTTACTACGTTCACGATGTACCAGGAATTGAACGGATTAGATTTGCTACTAGCCATCCGCGTTATTTTACGGAAAGACTAATTAAAGCTTGTGCAGATTTGCCCAAGGTATGCGAACATTTCCACATTCCTTTTCAATCTGGAGATAATGAGATTTTAAAGGCGATGTCACGGGGTTATACTCACGAAAAATATCGCCGCATTATTGATACTATCCGCCAGTATATGCCAGATGCTTCCATCAGTGCCGATGCCATTGTCGGGTTTCCTGGGGAAACTGAAGAACAATTTGAAAATACTTTGAAATTGGTTGAAGATATCGGTTTTGATTTATTGAATACTGCTGCTTATTCTCCTCGTCCTGGTACACCTGCGGCTGTATGGGATAATCAACTCAGTGAAGAAGTAAAAAGCGACAGATTGCAAAGATTAAATCACTTGGTTAATATCAAAGCAGCCGAGCGATCGCAGCGTTACTTTGGTAGAATTGAAGAAGTATTAGTAGAAGATCAAAACAGCAAAGACCCAACCCAAGTTATGGGTAGAACTGGAGGAAATCGTCTCACTTTCTTTACAGGTGATATTAATCATCTCAAAGGGCAAATAGTCAAGGTTAAAATTACCGAAGTTCGCGCTTTTAGCTTAACTGGAGAACCAGTAGAAGTTCGTCAACCAGTTACAGTTTAATTGGAATTTATAGAACGGACTCTATGGTGGGCAATGCCCACCTTATATAAGATATAATTACCTCACACTTCTCACTAAAAAATCTGCCTGTCCACAACTTTTGCGAGAACGTTTCAAAACGTCTTGGCTACAAATACCTGCTTTACCATCTGGAGAATAGCAAAAAAATACTTCTTTTAAGAATCTACCAGAATCAGAACAATAGGGTGCAATTCCATCAGCAGTAAATTCACTATTAGCACTAATAAATGTGGTTTTTAACCCGGCAATTGTTGTCCGAAAAGGTTTTATAGGACGATTATAAGCTGTGGGAATTGCCACAGAATCTTTTAACTTTTTACTTAATGCTAAATACTGTTCAGGAGTTTTACCAGAACAAGTTCCATGTTTTTGCCATTCATGGTTATACAGTCCTGCACTGGGATACAAACCAGGAAATTTTTGTTTAATAGCTGGGGTTAATTTCTGACTGGAACAATTAGCAGGATAACCCTTTTGATATTGCGGCCATAAACCATGCAAAACAAAGCCCAGTTTTTTACCTACATTACATTGATTGGGGTCAGGTTTTTGATTTGTAGCACAATAATCAGGAGACCAGGAAAGAGTCAGGACGTAAAGATCAAATTTTCCTGGAGTTCCCGGATTTTGAGCTAATGCACTATTAGACACAGTTAGGCTAGTTATTAAAAAGTAAGATATAAACAAAATTGTTTTTATCTGCATATTTTTAATTAGTTGCTTGTAGGTACAAGTATAATTTTCTCATGATTCTTTCTCTGGGTACGTTTTGTTACGAAATTATTACAGTGGGGAATACCTCACTTCTAGGTGGGTATGCACACCAAAAAAATATTTGCAAGTTTCCTTAACAATCTGTTATGTTTATTTACATAAGGTTACAAAAATAAACACCGAGGTTCTCGAAATGACTATTTTAATCTCTTTATTTGTTGTGGGTTGGGTCGCTGTTGCCGTAATTGGTTCTTTAGCTTACTTCATGGGTGAGCAAAGCAAACCCATTCATGAACGCAACTGGGCTTCTGAAAGTTTTGAAACTTTATCTAAATCTATTACTGGTGTGGACATAAATTATGCACAGCGTGTGCCAGCCTATGCTATTGATGTTTATGCTAGTCGTAATTTACCACGATAGTATTTAATTGAATGTTGCCAAAATTTAATACTAATTCATTTGTAGAGAAGTTCCATGTAGCCACTCTACAATTTTTTTAGGGAGTCAAATATCCAAAATCCCCTGATTTCTGGGATATTTTCTGTCTGATATGCTTGAACAGTATAGCCTGTGGCCTGAGTTCTCAATTTTGGGCAAAAAACTTTTTCAGGATGGTCTAAACGCAGAAAAGCTTGATTTATCGGCTGTTTCCGGGATCAAAACCAGATTAACGAAAATAAATATATGACAGGTTGTCATATTTGGCATGGATTGTATTTAAAATGAGAACAGGAAAATAAAAACTATATCTCAGGAGAGAGTCATGAAATTAATTGCAGCTAGTTTAAGACGCTTAACCCTAGCAGTGCTGACTGTTCTTTTAGTTGTTAGCAGCTTTGCTGTTTTCACTCCTACCGCTTCTGCTGAAACCTACACCATCAAATTGGGTACTGACAAAGGATTGTTAAAATTTGAGCCTAGCAAGTTGACTATTAAGCCTGGTGACTTAATCGAGTGGCTTAACAACAAAGTTCCTCCCCACAACGTTCTATTTGACCCTGCTAAAAACCCCACTAAAAGTAAAGCTTTAGCAGCATCTTTGTCTCACAGTAAATTACAGTTAAATCCTGGTCAGAAAGTCACAACCACTTTCCCCGCAGACGCACCTACTGGTGACTACGTATTTTACTGCGCTCCTCACCGTGGCGCTGGTATGACTGGAAAAATCACTGTTCAAGGCTAAAATTAAGCTATAAACTATACCTGTGGTAGTGAAAGCTACTCTAGCAGCAATAATTTATCGGGGTTTAGCACCACTAAACCCCTAAATTTTGGGAATTTATATTAAGCGCAATTAAATATTTTTATTAATGAACAAATAGCTCTAGTTATAAAACTAAAGCTATTATCAATGTTTATAAATTCACCAAAATCTACTTACTAAAACTGTAAATTTGCTGAGTTTGTAAGTTATCTTTTAGAGAAGAAGGTAATACACCATCGGCGAAAGTTTGCCTATCTAACTGCACCTGCAAATTATTTAAAGGATCGCTACCAGTAGCAATCAGGAATTCCATTTTTTGAATATAGGGTAAAGAGGCGATTTCATCTAAAATCTTACAGATGGCTTGCAGGTATGGATGACCTTTTTGTTGATACCAGTTAGTTTCAGCAATATTAGCTTGATCAAAGCCCAAATGTACAGTTAAAGATGGTTGATCAAACAAAGCAATTCCTAATGGGCGGGCTTCTTCCTGTAATAATAAATGGTGAGTTTTGGCTAAATAGCGTAATTTTTCTAACCGTTCATAGCGTTCGGTGATAGATTCCGGTTCATTCTCCCAGTGTATTGCGACTGTTAGTAGATAGGTTTGTAACAGCATATGTCCCAATTTCTTGGCTTTGGTAGCTAGATAATAGGAATTGAAATCATTAGATTCAATCAATAGGGGAACACGATCTACTACTTCTAAACCATAACCTTTAACACCAGCAATTTTACGGGGATTATTGGTAATGAGGCGAATTTTTTTTATACCTAAATCCATCAGAATTTGCGCCCCCATCCCATAATCGCGCAAATCGGCGGGAAAACCTAAGCGTTCATTGGCCTCTACGGTATCTAATCCCATATCCTGCAAGGAATAGGCTTTTAGCTTGTTAATTAAGCCAATACCTCGTCCCTCTTGACGTAGGTAAACAACGACACCCTGACCAGCATTTTCAATCATTTTTAATGCGGCTTCTAACTGCATTCGACAATCGCAACGCAAAGAACCCAAGGCATCACCAGTTAAACATTCGGAGTGCATTCGTACCATCACAGGTTCATCTCGGAAATTTGCCGGATCTCCCTTGACAATTGCGACGTGATCTGTATTGTCTAGGGTGTGGCGATAGCCGTAGATATTAAATTGACCGAATTGGCTGGGGAGTTTGGTAATTATTTCTCGATAGATGAGACGATCATTTTGCAGACGATAGCTGATTAAATCAGCAATGCTAATAATTTTAAGATGATGATTTTTAGCATATTCAATTAACTGATTTAACCGTGCCATGGAACCATCAGGGTTTTGAATTTCACAAATTACCCCGGCTGGATAAAGTCCAGCTAGTCGGGCGAGGTCTACAGCAGCTTCTGTATGTCCGGCACGTTTGAGTACGCCTCCCTGTCTCGCCCGCAATGGGAAAATATGTCCGGGACGGCGGAGGTCTTCTGGTTTTGTAGCTGGGTTGAGGGTGACTTGAATGGTGCGGGCGCGATCTTCGGCGGAAATACCTGTACTAACGCCCAAATTGGGACCAGCATCAATGCTGACAGTAAAGGCGGTTTGGTTAGTATCCGTGAGGTTGCTGACCATTAATGGCAGGTCTAGTTCATCGAGGCGATCGCCTGTCATGGCCAGACAAATTAACCCCCTGGCTTCCACCGCCATGAAATTGATCATGTCTGGGGTGGCAAATTGGGCGGCACAAATTAAATCGCCTTCATTTTCTCGATTTTCATCATCCACTACCACAAGGGCGCGACCGGCTTTGAGATCGGCCAAAGCGGCATCAATAGAATCAAATTTAAAGGTTTGGGTGGTCTTAGGCTGTGACACAAAAAATTTCCAGCTACCAACGTAAATTTTTTTAACAATTTCTTATTGTAAATTGTAGCTTGTTTCTCGGAATTAGATAGTTTTGTGTAATAACTCAACTTTTGGCTGGCAAGAATATAAATTTTTTGTTTGCGAGATTACAGCACAATTCAGGAGTCAGGGGTAAAACTGGCTTTGTGTATAGGTTTCAATTTAGATTCTGTACCTCACAGATATGCAATCTGCTGTATCTACAGCAACGCTGTTTTTTATTATAAAAATATATACTTAAAATCTCAGTGATTCTATAGCTAGTATAGAATATTCTGTTTAAGAATCAGTAAATAGAAAAACAGGATTTTCACCGAAATTATCCGGACATAGCAAAATTATGGATGGATACTCAAACAGTAGATGCACCTTAATTAAACCATTGCCCTCGGCTTGTAGCTGAGGGTCTTTTTTCTCGTTGAGATGTCTATTCTAACAACTGGGAATCAAGAATGTCAAAAACTTATTTGAAAATAGCAGGCAGTAAATTGGGGGCTAACCATAGAGCATAACCAATGAAACCAAATATTAAAGTAATTAATACAGTAGCTACATAGCTAATGCACATTAGTAAACCATCAGCTTCAATGGTAGCGATCGCCAAAAGTAAAATTCCCACGGTAGGAATAGGATTAGTGAAGGGAACAGGAGAAATGAGTAGGATAGTTAACCAAGAGATACACAGGCCATTAAATCGCCAAATTAAAGGATGATTAGCCACTTTTTCCAATCGCGGCCGGGCAATTTTTTCGATAATTTTGGTAACTCGACGGAGATTTTGCAGAATAACTTGGGCGAAACTGCTGGGAAATTGATAGTTAGCGATTTTTTTGGGTAGCCAAGGCGATCGCCGCCCCAATACCATTTGTAATGATAAAATTAAGCAAGCACCGCCTAGAGGACTGGTTAAACCTGGAGGCATAGGAAATAAAAAAGGTAATACTAACAGTGTAATTACCAAGCTAAAACCCCTCTCGGAAGTTTCTGTGAGAATGTCACCTAAAGTCAGCGGTTGTTCACTTAAACGTTGGAGTAGGGATTTAATATCTTGGGAAAACCTTAAATTCATGTTTGTGATCGTTAAAAAAAGTTAATCATACTATACTAAGCTTATAGTTCTGGCACTAAAACCGCTATAGCTTTAGGAATGACACGAAATACAGCCGGAGTATGGGTGGTGATTTCTCCATCCGTATTAATAGAATGGGGTTTGCGGGTATATACTGTGATTTCTTGGCCTTGAATAGCCCGGACACTTGCCCAATCAATATGTCTACCTTGCCGTATAGATGGAAGCAATGGTATTATCTGCCACCAATGATCAATTTCTAAACTATAAAGATCAAGTCTTTCATCATCTATAGCCGCATCATGAACTACAGCCATACCGCCACCATAATAGCGACCATTACCGACGGCAATTTGCACAGTTTTGACCAGAAATGATTCTCCATTGACTTTAATTTCTGCATGAAAAGGGCGGGATTTCCAAATTACTTGCAATGCAATAGCGGCATAGGCAAATATACCCCAACGGCGTTTAATTTCCTTAGTTAATCCCTGAGTAATTTTCACACTTAATCCCAAACTAGCAACATTAAAAAAATACTTACCATTGACCCAACCTAAATCAATCCGGCGTAATTTTCCACTAGCAATAATTTGACAAGCTTGGGGAATAGAATTAGGAATACCCAAAGTTCTGGCTAAATCATTAGCAGTTCCCAAAGGTAAAATTCCTAAAGGTAATTGAGTATCAACTATAGCTTCTACAGTCGCGTTAAGTGTACCATCACCACCACCGACAATTACCAAATCTATTTCCTTATGGTAGCGGCGAATCAGTGCCGGTAATTCTGTGGGGTTGTCTGTAGATTCTGTAGTTATCTTTAAACCTAATTGAGTTAAACAACTCATGGCTTGTTGGTAACGTTCTTGTCCTTGACGGGCATGACGATTTACTAATAGTAGTGCGCGGACGCTCATTTTACCTACCTTTTTCTTTTTAGTTTGTCTATTAAATTATCTATATCCATTTACCAAAAATCTCAGCATTGGATATTCAAAAGGTTGGAACGTAACTTGTTATAGAATAGAATACACTAATATGTCTCTAAGGTAGTTTAACCTAAGCTATAAATCATAGTATCAGATTTTTCTGATGGATTATTTTTTAACTATTTCATTTTATCTAATTTATTGATGACCATTAAGCCCATTATTTTCTCATTTTTCTCTGGTTCAGGTTTCCTCGACTTAGGGTTTGAAACCACAGATTATAACATCGCTTACGTCAATGAAATTTTTCCCCCCTTTATGTCTGCATATCGTTATGCACGGGAAAATCTGCAACTGCCATGTCCTGAATATGGATATCATCAAGGTGAAGAGGCTGATGTTAGCAAATTAATCACAGGAACGTCAGCAGAAAAATTAAATCAATTGGTGAAAGATGCCCGCAAATCAGATCATATAATTGGCTTTATTGGTGGTCCCCCCTGTCCAGATTTTTCTATAGGTGGCAAAAACAAAGGACATTTAGGAGATAATGGTAAACTTTCAGATGCTTATATCGAATTAATTTGTCAAAACTTACCTGATTTCTTTTTATTTGAGAATGTCAAAGGTTTATGGAGAACGACAAAACACCGCCTATTTTTTGAATCTTCAAAAATAAGGTTACAAAAAGCAGGTTATATTTTAACAGAAAAGTTAATTAATGCTATTGAATACGGTGTACCTCAAGATAGAGACAGAATTATTTTGATTGGGTTTAAAAATAATTTTCTCCAAGATATAGGTATGAAAATTAGTAACCATGAGGTACTTCCTCAAGGTGCTTTCCCTTGGAATAATTACATTTTATATCCTCAAGAAAAAGTTTTTGCTTACCCTTGGCGCAAAACTGACCCCTTTCAGGAAAATTCTCTATTTCCTTGTCCTGATGATATTCCTGAAGAATTAACTGTGGAATATTGGTTTAGAAAAAATAATGTTTTGAATCATCCTAACGCTAAAGATTATTTTCAACCTAGGGCAGGTATTGTTAAATTTACTATTGTTGATGAAGGAGATGATTCTAAAAAATCCTATAAACGTCTGCACAGATGGCGATATTCTCCCACAGCTTGTTATGGTAATAATGAGGTACATTTACATCCATATAAAATTAGAAGAATTTCTGTTGCTGAAGCATTAGCTATCCAATCTTTACCAGAAAATTTTGTTTTGCCAGAGAATATGTCACTCACGAATAAGTTTAAAACTATTGGTAATGGAGTTCCATATTTGGCGGCCAAAGGTTTAGCGCAAACAATGCTTGATTTTTTGGGAAAGTAGAGTTACATTACGGAGATAAAATAAAGATATTTATGTAATTTTATTACTTAACTTAATAAATTTTGATTAGTATTATAAAGTTCTTGAACTATTTTGAGCATATCTAATATTAAAAGATTCCAATCATTAGAGGTTTTCGGTAATAAATCATTCTTTTGGTTGGGACGTAAATGAACTATTTGATTTCTCAGATTATTCAAATAGCTACTAGGACTAGTATTTTGTTCATTATTTTTGTTAGGATATTGATATCGGTAATCTACATTTATTGATTCCAGCAACTTTTTAAAAGAATCTTGAAATTTAGGCTCTAATTTTGTGTTTTCAAAAAAATCATTATAAAAATCTTCAAGAGATTTATCTGTCAATGCCAATTTATCATAAAAAGGCTTGAAAAAATACAGAGGTTGTAATCTTTCAATACACCTATATAAATCCAAATAAGCAAATTTAAAATCAGAAGCTACATAACTCGCCAAAATATTTTCAAAAGGAATATATTTGTTTCCATTATTAAAGATATTTTTAAACTCTTGCAATACTTCTGGAATATATGGTACTAAACAATAACCATTGCTTTCGGTTAATGCAATACCTGTAATTTGACTTAATTCTTCTTTTTGAGAAAACTTGCTAATGATTTTATATAAAGCAATACTTGGAAAGTAATCTTTTAAGCTAACTCCATTAATTTCCACCTCGATATTGACTTCTTTATATCCTTTTTTATTAATATTCCACTCACCTTCTAAAATTTCCTCTAATTTTGATATATCAGTATTTTTTTTAACAGATAAATCTAATTCGTCAATAATACCTACCCAAACACCAGAATTAATATCTTCTTCTTTTAAAAAGCTGGAAATTTTAGATAAAAATTCATGATTAACTAATACCAAATAATTATTATTTTGATAAGTAAGCCAAGCACTATAAAAATCAGGAAATAAACGTACTTTATTATCAATTCTCAGGTATTTTAACCAATTCTCACAAGTATCATCACCATTAATAGTGTAATTTTCTTGTATAGTAACAACAGATTTTATTTTGTTTGTAACATTTGTAATAGATGTTTTTATAGTTCTGCTCATATTTTTAGTACATTTTATTCCAGCAAACAGCAAAAGAGTTAATTTCAGGTTCAGAAAAAATTACTTTAAAAGCATCTAAAAAAGCTTGTCTATGCTTCTCTTTAGGAATAAAACGTAATTTTTCTGTTAAAGTATCTAAAGCCAAAAAAGTATAATTTTGTTGAATATCCTGAACTTGAATTTGACCTCTAAGTTTATTTAATTTTAAAATTATATTGTTAAAGTTATCCTCTACTTGTGCATGGTTTTTTTCAATATTGCTTCCCAATAAACCAAAAATTTTTTCTGCACAAGCTACCATAAATCCAACTCTTACAATTTGATTATTAAAAACATAGCGAGGTTCAATTTCTGAAAGTAGTTGATCAATTTCAGTCATCAAGATAAAAATTTCTTCAAATTTATCAATAATATGTGCCGATTTTTCTCGGATAAGACTCATAATATCTAAAGCAGCATGATATTCAGCTAATTGTTGTTTTTTGTCAATTCTTACTTTGCGAGAAGTAAATGCTAAAAATAATTCAACAATTTCTGCTTGTTTATATAATTTTTGTTCTGATATCAAATATTCTAAATTAGGAAATCTGGATTTTAATTTTTGTATAATTGGCTTAAAAACTATTTCTAGTTGTTTATCGAGTCCCCAAGGAATTTGACCAGAATTAAGTACCAACATTCTATATAATAAAGCAGCTTCATCTTGAGCAAGCCAAAATTCAACTCTAAGATTATGATTAATCTTTCGGTATTTTATAGCATCTTTTAAGGCTTGTATTCTTTGCATTCCATCTAAAATACTGATATCTTGTTTCTTTTGAATTAGTTTATAAAAATTATTTTCATTTATATTGATAGTGGAAATACTACCTAAAACAATAGGAGGCAATATTCCCCCATGTAGTAAATCTTCCACCATTTGATTACGAATAATTTTAGCAGACCTAGTTTGTAAAACTTCCCTCTGCTCATCAAGGTTGCCTTTTTGTTCATGAATATCATTGATAAATTCTATAAAATCAGGGATTCTGACTACTGTAAGCACAGAGTAGCAATTAAGATTTGTATCTTGTTGAATATCAATTATGTTGAAGTTCATAGATATGTCTATGTTTATTTTGTATGATTATCTATATATTTGATTATATAGCGAAATAGAGTAAATTGTATATTATCAAGTTAAAAAAATAGTGGGTATATTGCTGACATTACAAAACTTTGATTTTTAGTTAAGCGAGGTTGGGTTGTGCTTTTACTTAACTCAACCAACATCACTTTTAATCTATGTATTTTTAAAATAATTGAGAGTGTACTTAAATATATTGACAATAGTTTTATTATGGATAATTATATTATATGTTGCGATCCTTAACAGGAAATATATGAGTATCGGATTAAGATACTGTTGGTACTATAAATTGACTAGTAAAGGATGGGAAGAAGTTTCTTCGAGCGAGGTTAACAAACCCGATTTTATGTCCGTTATAATTAAAAGTCATGATGTTTGGATGTTAATAGAACAATGGGAACAAGACTGGTTAGAAGATGGTGTTTATTCACACGCTACAGAAGGTTTCGATACTATTTGGACTAGTTCAAATTCTAAACAAGTTTCTGAGTTGCTAAAAAAATTTGGAGATAAAAGAATATAATCAGTTAGTATTTTTTAGATTGGTTTAAGCGACAAACCCACTTAAAAAATGTTTGTAATATAAAACTGCAATAAAACTATATTATTGAGATCCCTTAATTATTAGAGAAATAAGGGATCGTCTGCAATACTGACTAACCTACATCATCATGAGCGAAACGGTTAAACAGGAAGTCTAGCGCGTAGTTACGGAGTTGATAATATTGAGGATCTTCCATAATTCTCGCTCTATCTCTGGGACGAGAAAAAGGAATTTCCATCACTTCCCCAATTTTGGCATGAGGTCCGTTAGTCATCATTACTAACTTATCAGCTAAGAATAACGCCTCATCAATATCATGGGTAATCATCAAAACTGTACAACGGTTATCATTCCAAATTTTCAACAATTCTTCTTGTAATTCTTCTTTGGTGATAGCATCCAACGCCCCGAAAGGTTCATCTAAAATCAATACTTTAGGACGAATAGCCAAAGCACGGGCGATAGACACACGCTGTCTCATCCCCCCAGACATTTGCATGGGTTTCTTTTCCATTGCATCAGCTAAACCCACCATTGCTAAATGATCACGAACAATAGCGCGTTTTTCGGCTTCTGGTTTGGTGGGATAAACGGCATTTACCGCTAAATAAATATTTTCAAATGCTGTTCTCCAAGGTAGCAGCGCGTAGTTTTGAAATACTACCATGCGATCTGGACCTGGTTTAGTAATGGGTTGTCCTTCTAATAATACTTTTCCCGTGGTAGGAGTATTAAAACCAGAAACCATGTTTAATAAAGTAGATTTACCACAACCAGAGTGACCAATTACACAAATAAATTCACCTTGTTCAACTTCTAGATTTACCCCATCTAGAACTGTGAAGGGTCCTTTTTTGGTGGGATAGGTTTTAGTAACTTCTTGAATTTGTAAAAATGGCTCACGGTTATGAATTTGAGTAGATGCTTGCATTTGGGTTTTAGTAGGAGGATTGTTAGAAGTCAGAGTACGGTTTTGCATAATTTATTTTACTGGTAATTGGTAATTGGTATAAGATCCCCGACTTCTAGCAAAAACTGGGCATTTCTGATTAAAATCAGAAGTCGGGGATCTGGTTTACGCTGATACTTTCCGGGGAGCATCAAGAATAACTTCTGCTACAGAAAAATCGCGTTTAATTTTCAAGCTGGTGAGATAAGCAAAAGGATCATCAGCGTTGAAGGGTTTACCATCGAATAATTGAATTGGTTGACGGGTGTAGCTAATATCTAAACCCAATTCTCTCGCGGCGGTACTAAATACACCAACTCGACAAACTCTTTCTACTATTTCCACCCAGTTACGTGGGAAAGGAGTTTCTCCCCATCTTGCTAACTGTGTCATTACCCAAATTTGCTCAGTTCTGCTAGGACGATTAATAGCAGATTCACCGTAAAATTGATGATGGGCATAGTCCCGCATGGGATGATCTAAATCGCAGGTGTTGATGCCATCAGGATCTTCAATTTGGATAAATTCTATATCGGTACTGACGTATTCTCGACTTGCTAAAATTTGTCTTACTTCTTGGGCATTTTTAGGATCAGCGCAATATTTACAGGCTTCTAATAATGCTTTAGTTAAAGCAATATGAGTGTTTGGATAATTACCCGCCCAGTCTTCTCTGACTCCTAAAACTTTACCAGGATGTCCTAACCAAACTTCTAAATCTGTGGCAATGGTAAAACCTGAACCTTCTATTGCGGCGCGATAGTTCCAAGGTTCACCTACACAATAACCGTCAATTGTTCCACCTTTCAAATCTACCACCATTTGGGCAGGTGGAATATTTTTCATTTCTACATCAACATCAGGATCAATTCCTCCTGCTGCTAACCAATAACGCAAGAGTAAATTGTGCATTGATGCAGGATGTACTACCCCCATTCTGTGCATTTGATCGCGGGTTTCCAGGAGGTAATTTTTGAAGTCTGAAAGACTGTGTACACCCTGATCATAAAATCTCTTCGCTAGGGTAATGGCGTTACCGTTGCGAGTCATGGTGAGGGAACTAACAACTGGTAAAGGTTGGTTTTTGTTACCTCCTAATGATAACCACATTGGCATTCCTGATGGCATTTGGGCAGCATCTAAATAACCACCGCTCATACCATCAACAATACCGCGCCAGTTGCTTTCTCTGACTAAATTAACTTCATCTAAACCATGTTTGATAAAAAAGCCTTTCTCTTGAGCTACTGCTAAGGGCGCGCAGGCTGTAATGGGTAGAAAACCAATTTCTAGATTTATTTTTTCTAAACCATGACGGGCGATCGCCGGGGTTTTTCTAGCCCGTAATTTTTTGATGCGTTTTTGTTGATTCAAAAAGTAAATCATTTCACTGCGTAAACTGTAGTAGCTGGGATGTTCTACTACTTCCATCCGTTTACGAGGTCTGGGAATATCTACTTCTAAAATGTCACCAATTTTTGATTCTGGTCCATTGGTTAACATGACGATTCTATCAGATAATAAAACCGCTTCGTCTACGTCGTGTGTCACCATGACGGCGGTAACTTGGTTTTCTTCGCAAATTTTCATTAATTGTTCTTGCAAATTACCACGAGTTAATGCGTCTAATGCACCGAAGGGTTCATCTAGTAGTAATAGTTTAGGACGAATTGCCAAGGCACGGGCGATCGCTACCCGTTGTTTTTGTCCACCAGATAACATCCCTGGTTGTTTGTCAGCATGGGGACGTAAACCCACCATATCTATATGGCGTTCGATGATTTCATTCCGTTCTGCTGCTGGCATTCCATTTAATACTGAATCTACCGCTAAAGCGATATTTTCTCTCACAGTTCGCCAAGGTAATAGGGAGTAGTTTTGGAAAACTACCATCCGATCTGGACCAGGTTTTTTAATCCTTTGACCTTCCAGAGTAACTAGACCTTCTGTGGGTAAATCTAACCCAGCAATCATATTTAAAAGGGTAGATTTTCCACAACCAGAGTGACCAATTAAAGAGACGAATTCACCCTTTTTAATTTCTAAATTAATGCCTTTCAGAGCGATATATTGACCGCCACCGGTTAATTCAAAGACTTTATCAATTTGATCAACAGCAACAAATACTGACATAGTTTTAGATTTTGGATTTTAGATTTTGGATTTTAGATTATCAATGGGTTATGGGTAATTGGTAATAGTTTCTCCAATTCCCAATACCTAGTCCCCAGTCTCTACTTTTGCTCAGTGGGTAAAATCCAGTTTTGTAATGCAGCCATTAATTTATCTAGGATTAAACCGACAACACCGATATAAACTAGAGCCAAAATTACTTCACTAACGTTGTTGTTTTGATAAGCGTCCCAGATAAAGAAACCGATACCGACAATACCAGACATAACGATTTCTGCCGCAATAATCGCCAACCAAGCTAAACCAATGGCAATTCTTAAACCTGTGAAAATGTAGGGTAAAGCCGCAGGAATTAAGATGTTAAAGAAATACTCTTTTTTGGAAAGTTGCAACACTTTAGCAACGTTATTGTAGTCAACAGGAATTTCTTTCACACCTACAGCCGTGTTAATTAAAATTGGCCAAATTGCAGTGATGAAAATTACGAATAATGCTGCAGGTTCGTTTTGTCTTAAAGCTGCTAAGGAAATGGGAACCCAAGCCAAAGGTGGTACTGTTCTTAATAATTGAAATAGGGGATCTAAGGCCTTAGACATGGTTTTATTCACACCAATTAATACCCCTAAACCAATACCAAAAATGGCTGCTAAAGTATAGCTAATAGCTACCCTTTGGAGACTAGCCCAAATTTGCCAGAATAACCCTTTATCTGTACCACCTTTATCATAGAATGGGTACAAAATCAAGATCCAAGTGTCTTGAATAACTTTGATAGGACCTGGTAATGTTGCGCCGGGAGTCCAGGAAAATAATTGCCAAATAGTTAGAAAGACAAGTAATGCGATCGCTGGAGGTACAAGTTCAGGAAATTGCTTTTGTAAGGTGGATAAAAAACTATTATCAAGTTTAGGACTAGCGGGACGTTTTTGAGCTACGGTCATATATTTTCCCTCAATGTTATGAATGTTTAGGAATTGTTAAAGTTGTGTTTTTAAAGACCAATTGTAATAAATTAGGCTTTTTTGATTTTCAAACCCTTGAGATATTCTTCTGGGTTCTCAGGGTCAAATTTGACGCCATCAAAAAATGTTTCTACTCCACGAGATGTACTGGTGGGGATATCAGCCGCAGGAATTCCCAAGTCTTTAGCCGCTTCTCTCCAAATATCTTCGCGGTTAACTTTTTTAATTAATTCTTTGGCTTTGGTTGCACCATTAGCTATGTAATCTTTAGGTAGGAATCCCCAACGGACGTTTTCAGTGATGAACCATAAATCATGGCTTTGGTAGGGATAAGAAACACTACCTTTTTCATCTTTCCAGTAGTAAGCAGCCATTGATTTATCATCAATTTTCCGACCATCACCCATATCATATTTACCTTGGTATGGTAGCGCTAAAATGTCGGGTGAAGACAAGCCAAAATACTTTTTAGATGCCAGAATTTCTGCCGCTTCTTTGCGGTTGTCAAAGTTATCTAACCATTGCTGGGCTTCCATGATGCCTTTTAATAAGGCTTTTGTAGCTTTGGGATTTTGGTCAACCCAATCTCCTCTCATGGCAAAATATTCTTCGGGGTGATTTTTCCAAATTTCGGCTGTTAATGCCGCCATGAAACCAATTTTGTCGTTAACCAAGCGGAATGGCCAGGGATCTCCGGTACTGAAAGCGTCCATTGTACCGGTTTTCATGTTAGCGACGGTTTGCGCGGCTGGTACGGTTAATAATTTGACATCTGTATCTGGGTCAATGCCACTAGCTGCTAACCAATAACGAATCCACAAGTCTTGGTTAACATGAGGAAAGGTGAAAGCTGCGGTAAAGGGTGTAGAAGATTTGAGTTGGGCAAATAGGGGTTTAGCTGCATCGAGTTTTAAGCTAATACCTTTCCCTAGATGTTTATTAGCGATCGCAATGGCATTACCATGAGTGACTAACTGGGCTAAAACATACATCGGAATAGGTTTATTACCTTTGGTAATTTTACCTTCTGTAATTAAATGTGGCATGGGCATCTGCCATTGGCCACCATCAATACCACCACCGCCAGAACCAATTTCTACGTTATCCCGTGCAGAACCCCAAGAAGCTTGTTTTGAAAGTTCCACATCGGCCATACCATATTTGCTAAAGAAGCCTTTTTCTTTAGCAATAATCAATGGTGCAGATTCTACAATGGGGATAAATCCTAATTTGGCTTTAGTAGTTTCTGGTTTTTGTTCAGCACTAATATTAGCTGTTGGTTGAGAGGCAGTTTGTGTAGATGTACTACCACTCTTACCTGCTTCTGGTGGGTTGCCTAGACAACCTTTAAGTAATACAGCACCTGCTGATGCCCCGGCAGTTACAATAAACTTACGCCGAGAAACTCGATTAAAAAATTCAGACATAGTACATCTCCTGGATTTACAAAATTTATGTTTTGAAGGAAAAATACAGGCAAAAAATAAAGACATTCCTTGCACTTTTGTGGAAATCTTCTAGTTCATAGTCATCAAAAAATACACCTTTTGCGTTAAAAAAGGCTAATTTCTCTACTGATGACAGACATGGTTTAATTTCCGACTTGATTTGATACAGAGGCATCACCCAGCTAGTGAGAACTATCTTACAGTCTTTCTTCTGCAAGTGATCATTTCTAAACCACAATTATGAAATAAATATTATATTGGACATATAAGTAAAAACTTATCTATTGACCTACAATATGCGATAAAAGTCTAATCTATTTATTAAAATCTATGATTTATATAAGAGAAAATAGGTAAGAAAAACCAGGAATAAAGGTTTACTGTGTTGTTATAAAAAATCACATAGATAATTAATTATAGTAATTATAGAATTAAAGTTTGAAAGGAGATTTTAGGAGTTCAGAAAAAAGTAGGACTTATATATGAAGAAGTCAGGAAATAAAGTATCGCTAAAGCGAAACCTATGCTAAAATGCAGCGTGCCGTTGCACATACTACTTCAAGTAAGCAACTTATACATGATAAGCTGTAATAACTGTTTTTTTTGTCAGGACTATAAATAGATTCTACTCTTGGATATTGATCATGAATCCACCAGACCTTAATTCTATCACCTTGGGCCGGCGCAGTTCCTGATATAGAGTAACTAGCATCAATCATTAATTTTTCAAATTGAGTTGAACTTAAAGTTTGACATTTTAACTTTGGTAGTCCCTGTATTTGATGCTTGTTGAGGGTCATAGGTAGCTTGGTAAATTATAAATATCTTTTACCTTACTAACCTATCCTTTTCTCAACTTGTAAAGCAATAACTCATATTGGACGTAGTACGAATTAATTTGTAAATATTTTTTACCTTAGAGGTTGTCTGAAAAGTATTATATGAAACCCATAATCTCCAAAAACCTAACCCCCCTACCCCCCTTCCCTACCAGGGAATGGGGATCTTAAAGCCTCTCCCCTGCAAGGGGAGAGGTTTGGAGAGGGGTCGGTTTATACATTAAAAACTTTTAAAACATCCTCTTACTAACCTATCCTTTTTTCAACTCCTCTCCCAATGAGTCATAAGTTCCCTGGTATGTTGTCAAAATCTTGTAACCCGGTAAAACTAAAGCAATACCCATTCTGCTGTGAATCTTACCCGGATATTTATAAGGTTGATCATCAGGAGCAGCACCACCAATACGCATAAGTATTCCTGGTAGCCATAAGTATAATCCAGGAATTAATAAGTCCATACTATAAGCAATTTCTCTGATCACTTCGTTTTCACTAAGAGCATTATTGCCAGAAAAGCTTAATTTGGCCTTTGTGATGTTTAACATTATGTTTTCAATCTCCAATAGAGATTTTGCTAAGAGTGAGGATGGGTTAGTTTCAATCCCTAATATAGCAGGGAACACTTCGACTACGCTCAGTGCGTCGCAGGGAACAGAGTTAAAAGTTATTATGCAAGTTAAATATCCGTTGCTATACATCAAGAATCAATCTCTTTTTCAAGTTCTACATGATTCTTCCTTCTGCCTACAGTATTTCCACCGTCCCTTTATAGCCATCAATTTTTACTTGTTGACCATCTTGCAGGAGATATGTTACACCACGCACGTCCATGACTGCGGGAATACCGTATTCACGAGCGATAATTGCCCCGTGGGAAAGTTTACCGCCAGCTTCAGCAATTAACCCACCAGCTTGGACAAGAACAGGGGCCCAACCGGAATCTGTGTAAGGGACGACTAAGATGGTATTTTTATCAATATTATGGGCTTCTTGTAAGCTGCGTAATACTTTCACCCGGCCTTGAATTTGTCCTTGACTGGCGGGAATACCTAATAAAATGTTATCTAAGGTGTCAATTACAGGGATGATGGGGTGAGGGGGATTATAACCGTAAACGACGGGGGGAACTTGTTGAATTTGGCTATCTTGAAGATATTGCGATCGCCTGTGGGCGATTAATTCTAATAAGTGATTTTTCAAACCTACATCTGGATTGATCACTAAACTACGAATTTCTTCTAATTCCAGAAAGAAAATATCTCCCAGTGCCAATAAAACTCTAGACTGAAGCCAAATCTGTTCTATGGCCAAGAATGTCCATCGTAATTCTGCCAACAACCGAGAATAAACTTCTGTCACCCTACCTTTAAGATCAACTCGTCTTTGCACAGCATTTGTTTGTTCGGCACGGGACTCTTCTAATTTACGATCTGGTCTGATTTGTAGCAACTGGATAAACAATTGTTTGACTGGTTGGGGGTTTTCTCTCCAGGTAGGAACGGAAATATCTGTAGCCACTTCGCTTAAATAACCATAATCCTCAAGCAATTCATTAAAATCATATAAAATCTTTTGTCCTTCTGGTGTTTCGGCTAATTGTGTAAATATTTCGTCTGGGTTATACTCATAGTTGCCAGCTATTAAGATTTTTCTAGCATCCGCAGCTAGAAGACGCATCGCTCTGAGTGATGCTACCTCTGGAGTGACACTATTATCAATTTCTTCTTCTTTCGCGCCCAAAACTGATTGACGGATGGCGGCACTCAAGGGGGCTAAGATGCTGTAATAAGTACCTCGACGCAGTAAATCCAGAATTAAATCTATGCGGTGTAATAACTGATCTAGTGATAATTCTGCAATAACGACATTGGATAATTCTGTTAAGCCAGGAATGAAGAGTTGGCGATAATCGGATTTAAAGTCTTTTTCTAAATCTATTTCCCGTTTGAGTAATTTTGTCAGTCCAGGGAGATTGGACAAAGTGGAATTTAGGGGCGGTTTACTCATGCTTGCACCTCTAGTGAGAAATTCCAGACTTTCTGGCGGTAATCCCATTTCTAAAAAGATTTCTCCCAGTAGGGAAGCATTAAAGTAAGCTCTAGAGTAGTGAAGAGTTGCTGTTTTAGAAAAGTCTAAGCCTTTAGCGCGATCGCCTAAAACTATGGTGAAAATTTGCCCCCACACCCCACAGGTTAAAGGGGAATTCACAGACCAAGTTAGGGGATGAATAACTCCGGGAATAACCTCGGCGGCAATTTTTCTTGTCCATAGTGGTAATAAAGTTGTGATTGGTCTGGACTGTAATACCCACAGATTTTGACCATCATAACTCCATTCTATATCCTGGGGAACACCTAAATAACGTCTTTCCAGGCGGCGGGCTAGGTATCCCACTTGTTTAATTAGGGCTTCAGGAATTTTGCCACTACCTTCAAATTGCAGACAAGATAATTGATCATCCCCTGTAATCACCACTCGATATTCTTCCGGTGTGACTTTACCAGATACAAGTTGACTGGGACTACCTTCTACAGCTTCAATAACTACGGCTTCACCTTGTTGGGTAATGGGATCTCGACTAAAAGCCACTCCCGAAAAGATGCTTTGGACTTGTTGTTGAATCAGTACCCCCATAGCCGCCTCTTCTGATTGACGATGGCGACGATATTCCACGGCACTAGGATGATAATAGGAGGCTTGAACTTGAGCGATCGCTTGTGTAAGTTCTGCTTTACTGGTAACGTTTAAAATCGTTTCATATTGCCCGGCGGCTGAGGCTTGTTGGGAGTCTTCCCCAATGGCGGAGGAACGAACTACTAAAGGTGAAAGGGGTGATGGTTGCAAAAATTCAATTAAATGCCTGGGATTTTCTCCTGGTGCTAGTACCCAACCTTTAGGAACTGCATAACCCCAACGTTTAATTTGGGATAATGTCGCAGATTTACTTCCCACGACTTCCCCGTCTAAGTCATCATCTAGGGTAATGATCCGATCTTCATCATTGAGATATTGCATTACCTGTTGGGATTCTGATTCTGCTTCCTCAATTGGCAGATTCAGATCATCGGGAATTTGATTATAAATCCAATAAATTAACCCAGACAACCCAAATGCAGCCACAATTCTCGGTAAATCCTGAGAATGGATAATGCCCACAAATAAGGGAAATAGAACCAAAACCCCAAATTTAACCGTTTCTTTAGATCGGGTAATCAGAAAGCCAATGGCTGCTATTATGCTCACAAATCCCACTACCAATGGATCATGTGCCAGCATTCCCCAGGATACATTGGTAATACCTGAGCCTTTAGTAGCAGCGTATCTACCAGCAACTAAAGCTATTAAAGCGATAATTTCCCAGGTTGGTTCGGAAGGGAAACAATATTGGGCAATGGTGACGACGGCAATTCCTTTGATGGCTTCAGAAACTACACAAATATTCCCGGCTAATTTCCCCCCGTGATAAAATGCAGCCGCCACACTAATATTCCTCGTGCCAATCTTGGCTAAATCCTTACTACTAAGGGCATAGGTAATCCAGGCAATAATAGGTATTGCGCCTATGAGGGGACTAACAATTAAAATAATGATAATACCTAAAAAATTAATCATTCTCTAATCTTTAAATTTTAAATTTAAGTAAACTTCTTGGTTATTAACAAAAATTTCAGTAGGTGGACGTGAGATAACCAAAATATGTAAAGAAAAGTGCCTCTTGTTATAAAGGACACTAGAAAACAATTTAAGTTTTGCTAGTGTCCTGAATATTATTCCAGGAATCTAGCCTAGTGCATAGGCAGAAGTAAGCGCCCAAAGGATTAATCCAGCGATTGATCCTAAAAGTACCACAGTGGATATCGTAATAACTTTAGGTGAATCTGCACCTTCAAATTTCATGATTCCGCGATTTAAATCGGACATAGTGTTCTAAGCCTCCCTAAATTACAGGGCTAATCTGTCCGTTCTGATTTTAGTCTTTCTGTTGCCAAATGGTGTTAAATTCTCATTACAATTTTCAGCAGGGAAGAGACAAGAGAGAATTTATGGGAAAATTTTCAATTGTTGGTGTTGTAATTGAGTAAATTTCGTGTAATTTAATACTGTGGTATTCTGGAGATGCTAGTCAGTGAAATAAATAATCATCATTATTTTGGCTGTGGTGATGGGATTATTGGTGGCCATGGAGTTAGGATTGCGATCGCTGTTTGGTTTTGGTAATCCCCTGATTCAGGATAAGACTATTTCTAGTTTGCTGATGAATTCTTTAACTATTCGCCGTAAGT
>NZ_PGEM01000121.1:0-2422 GCF_002934005.1 Cuspidothrix issatschenkoi CHARLIE-1
ACTTACGGCGAATAGTTAAGATTAAAAACTTTACTCTTCAGACTTCAGCCTTTAAGCTATTGATAATGAGCTGGAGTCTGATAGCTAATTATGAAACGGCGTAGGTTTTTACAACGGATTAGTGGCTTATTAGCAGCTTTGGGGCTAGGGGGAACTGAGTGGTTGAGTTTGGGTAATCGCTATTACCAGGCTTTAGCACAGTCTAACCCGCGTAAATTAGCGTTATTGATTGGGATTAATCAATATCCACAAAGTCCAGTTTTGGGCGGTTGTATGACTGATGTGGAATTGCAAAGGGAAGTGTTAATTCATCGTTGTGGTTTTGCACCATCGGATATTCTCACTTTAACTGAAGAACAAGCTACTCAAGATTTTATTAAAGCGGCTTTTTTTGATCATTTGGGTAAACAGGCTAAAGCTGGAGATGTGGTAATTTTCCATTTTTCTGGTTATGGTAGTCGGGTGAATTTGGGAACGGGAAGATTAGAAAATGTGATCATTCCTGTAGATGAAAATAATTTACCTAAAACAAAATCTGTTAATTATATTTTAGAAGAAACTCTGTTGTTGTTATTGCGATCGCTTCCTACCAATCAAGTTACAGCAGTATTAGATACAAGTTACTATTATCCCTATGAATTAGGACCAATGGGTTTGCGAATTCGCACCCGTCCAGAATTATCAGCAGTGACTTTACCTGAAGCAGAATTAGAGTTAATTCAAAGGCTAAAAACGCAAAAGTCACCTATTAATAATCCTCTGGTTATTAATGCTACTTCTGAAGAAAATCAGCAAGCTGGAGAATTCATTTTCTCTAATTGGAGTGCTGGTTTATTAACCTATGCTTTAACTCAATATTTGTGGGAAACTATTCCCCCGAAAACAATTCAATTTTTCTTCTCTGGTGTTGCTACTTCCATGTATCAGTTAGGAGGAAAACAGCAACCTACCTTAGTGAGTGAACAGAAAAATTGGCCAAATGCTTTAATAGTTGATTATTTCCCCATTGATACTTTTAGAAGTATTGGTGTAGTTAAATCAATTAAGGAAGACGGGAAAACTGTTAAAGTATGGTTAGGAGGATTACCTCCTCAAGTTCTCACCAGTTATGGTGTCAATTCTCGGTTAATTTTGGATTCAGGAGCAGAGTTATTTGTTAAATCTTGTCATGGGCTAATTGCTAAAACTCAATTTACAAATAAGGAAATTCTCCAGTTACCCCAAGTTGGTCAAAAAATCCAAGAATCTATTCGCATATTACCTCGAAATATTCATGTAAATGTGGCTTTAGATAAGAATTTAGAAAGAATTGAACGGGTAGACGCTACCAGTGTTTTTTCGGGAATTAGCCGGATCGCTAATATTGCTACTATAGAAGAAACTGCTGATTATGTGTTTGGTAAAGTTTCCCAAATACCTAGTCGGTATGGTCTTTTTTGTCTGGGTGGTGAATTAATTATTAATACTATTGGTGAGGTGGGTGAAGCTGTTAAAGTGGCAGTACAACGGTTAACACCAAAATTCTCGACTTTGTTAGCCGCAAAATTGTGGCAACTGACAGAAAATCAAGGTTCTTCTGGTTTACCAGTGAGGGTAAATTTGGAGATTGTTAATAGTATTGTGACTCGTGTATTGATGGTGAGAGACACATTAGGAAAAGTCAGTACAGATAACACTTATCAACTATCTGATTATCCAGGAACAACTATTCCTACTGTTCCCGTGGGTAGTCATTTGCAATATAAAATTGAAAATTTGAGCGATCGCCCTGTATATTTAATTTTAGTGGGTTTAAATAATAACCAAAATGCTTTCGCTTTTTATCCTTGGGAAGTTTTTCCAGAAACAGAAATTCCTCCTACTAAACCCCAATTAATAGAAATCCTCATTCCTCCAGGTCAAACTATTAAAATACCAGATAATCAACCTGTATCCGGTTGGTTATTACCCACCCGTTATACTTTTTGTGAACACCAAATTATTCTGAGTACCGCACCGTTTAAGGAAACTCTCACAGCTTTAGCGATCGCTAAATATCCTACCACAGATCAACAGGCTATTAGTCCTATTATTAACCCCTTAGAAGTCGCCCAAGCATTATTACAAGATTTACATAATGCCAGTAAAGTTGGCACTGATATTAATGGTAATACTGATACATATATGTTAGATGTTAATCATTGGGCAAGTTTAAGTTTTAGTTTTCAGGTTGTTTAGCGTTTAATTTGTGTGGGAAAGTCAGGAACTAACAAAGATTTTTCTAATTCACTTTGCGATCGCCATTTATACCAAAAGAGTTAGCGATTACCAAATTACAGGACAGTTATAGTTTTGGAAAACTAGGTCTTTACTAATTAGGGCTTGCTGAAAAAGTTGTCTGTGAGGAGAGGGAACAGGGAACTCTTAACTGGGAACAGTTTCA
>NZ_PGEM01000121.1:2439-9074 GCF_002934005.1 Cuspidothrix issatschenkoi CHARLIE-1
GACTTCATTTGCCAAAACCTTGCACTTGCTTGTTCTTAAAATCCGCGAAACCCCTATCAATAAACGGTTATAGCTTTATTCAGCAAGCCCTAATTAATGTTGCATTTTCAACTTTAGACTGAGCTAATAGAAGTCTATCAAATGGATCTTTATAGTGTAGAGGTAAGTTTTTTAGTTCCAGAATATGGAGAAAATTTATAGATACTAAAGTAATATTATTTTGTTCCTGCTGAGTCTTTGGCATAAGTTCTAAATCATCTCTAAGGGTTAGTTTTCCTAACTGGATTTTAATTTGCATTTCCCATAGGCTGACTATGCTCAGAAGTAACTCATGATTAGGATTTTGAAGTAATGTTAGTGTATCTATAGGTATACGGTCTGGTTCGCTATGCCACCACATAAAAGTGTGAGTATCGAATAGTAACTTCATGTTTCACCAAGCCAAAACTCATCAGACAGTGGATCATCAAAGTTATCATCGAATATACAAGAACCTAAACCGAGTCCTGGCTGTCGTAATCTTTTATTTGGCATAGACAGAGATTCTTTATTAATCTTTACTTCTACCCATTGCAATAACTGTGTAGCCAAGCGATTCCTTAGTCTTTCCAATACTTCATCGGCTGGTATTAACGTGACTTGACCTTCATCTATTGCCTGGATGCGATTTGCAATTTCTGTTTCCCAAGCGGCCTCAACTTGAGGATTAATTTCATCCAGACTTTTGAGAAGATGTTCAGCAAGCATCGCTCTGTATAGAGGAGGTAGGGTTAATACTGCTCCAAAAATTTCATTATAAGTAATGTTAGCCATACAGAAAGCTCTTTACAGAGTGTGGTGATTGTATTTTATCATAAATATTTAATCAATAATTATGTGGAGAAGTTTCGCTTCTTCATAGTCAAAAGTAAAACTTACTTGATCATCGGTTCACATTTAGGGTATAAAATCGGCATTAAGAACTTGAGTTAAAGAAAAAGGTGGTTCTTCTGGAAATAAGTTTGATGGTAGTTGGTATTTGTTAATTGTGTCTTTTCTAGAGTCTTGATAACAGGGTAGAAATACATCATTTAAAATAGCTTTTAAACTAGGACTATCTGCTAGAGTATAAGCTATTTGTCGTCTTTGTTCTACGACAGTATTACGCCAACCTCTAGCGTTATTATCTTTTTCTTCTATCCAATATTGTAATTTCAATAAGTGTTCAATTAAGACAACTAGGCGAGTTTTTAGTTCTTTCTTTTCACTCCTCCCCATACTATCAATTTCTTCAATCAAGTTCTCAATATCTAACTGTTCTAGGTTTCTTTCTTTCAGTTGTTGAATTGTGGTTTGTATCCACAGGTAAAAATCTTGATCATATAATGTTTTGTTGTGATCAATGTAAGTAATATTAGCCATACAGAAAACTCCTTACAGAGTGTGGTAATGGTATCTTAGCATAAATGCGCTTAATTATTTTCTCAATTATGATTTAGGAATCATTTTAATTTAACTAAATTTATAGCACTATTAAATAAATCCTCAATTATTTGTTTATCCCTTAAAACTACTCCTAATTCATCTCTGTATGTTAAGTTGGTATCTGCTCTAAATGAGAGGAAATTAAAGCTAGTTACTATCGCAAATTTATCATCACAAACTATTTGCTTGCGATGACTGTTTGTAGTTTTTTGAAACTTTAAGTTTTTATAATTGTGCGCTAAATTCTCCAACTGATTAATTGACCAGGTATCATTTTTCATACTTCCCGGAGTTTCTTTATAACCATATATGATATGAATTTGCACTTTTCGTTTTAATGTTTCCTCTAAAGTTGATAAAAATTCTCGGTTAACTACATTACTTTTGATCCAGGGGGAAACAATCATTACTCTATTTTTTGCTTCTTTTAAAGCTTTAAAAAGATATTCCCTTAGTTCAGTAGTATGAATAACTTCTGAGATTCTAGTTTGAGTTTTGATTTGTTCTAGTTGTTTTTCCAGTTTTTGCTTTTCTTCCTTAACAGATGTATTTTTATCTGTGAAAGAATCAGGATCATTAAGAGAACTAATTTTTGCACTGATTTGTTCTACATTTTTAACATCCTCATCTTTAATACTACTAACAATCTCAGTAAATGATTGATTAGAAGTATTATCTTGTTTCATATCTTTAAAAATAGGATCAAGTATTTTCTTTCCTTCTCCATATAATTTTTCTATGGTTTCTCGATAATCTTTTTGAATAGAATTTCTAGAAAATATTTCATATTCTATTTCACTATCATTTGGATTACTTTTATACAAAACTAACAATACTTCATGCCATTCAGGATATACTTTTTCTATTTTATTTACCTGAATCAGTTCAACATTATCATTAGAACCTGAATTTTTTAAATATCTCTCAATATCTTGATAATAGTCAATAATATCTTCTATATGATCTTTTCTGGGTTTTTTGATGACTTTGCTAATACAGTTGTTTGGATATTTTTTAACATCAAATTTATTCAGAAAAAAGTTGTCTATCAACTTTCCACTTAACCCATCTAAATAGAAAATTTTGGTATCTGAAAGTGGTGATAAGATAGTTTGTTGCTGTAAAGCATCTTTCCCTTTTTCTGTTAGCTGAAAACCATTATCTCTAATAACTATATCATCTGAAATTAATTTTGATAATACTTTTTCGATAGTAACATTATCTATACCTAAAAAACCAGCAATTTCTTCCAATTTATTTAACTTATTGACAATACACTTCATGATATATTCTTCTAATAATTCTAAATTTCTATTTTCCAAATATGTTAAATCGAGATTTAGAACATAGAAAGGATAGCCAATGGGTTGACAATCAATTACTATGGCTTCAGGAAGTGAGTGACGTTTACGAATTTTGTCTTCAAAATCCTTAATTGGATTACCCATGATATTACTCCATTATGAGTTAAATAAAATCACTAGATTTGCGTCGTGAACAGTAATTACTACTACTATCAATATATTCTATTAATGGTTTAAAAGGATTAGAAATATTGTTAGGAGTTCTACCCTGATAAGCCATGTTATCATCACCAACTATAATTAATAGTTGTTTAGCACGAGATAAAGCAACATTTAAACGACGATCATCAGAAGTGAAACCTAATTTTTTCTGTTTATTGCTTCTCACTAAATCATAAATTATAATATCACATTCACCTCCTTGAAAGGCATCAACTGTATGAATAATGATATGTAGATTTTTCCAGAATTGTTTATTATTAGGTGCAATGGCAGATTCTAAACGACCAATTTGTGAACGATAGGCTGAAATCACGCCGACTTCTTTTTGTAACTGATTTAACTCACAACTTTCCTGAATTTTTTCTAAAACAGATTTGATAACTCTTGCTTCATAATCATTAGTGCGACTTGTTCCATTTTCTCTCTCTTGAGATTTTTCTCCAGCATCGCTAGTGGATATCCAACAAATATTTCTATCAAACATTGTTAAATGATGTTGTTTTTCTTCAACATTGACCAGATTACTAGCAACCTGATTATCATAGAATAATATACTAATTAGATTACCAATATGAGGGTGCATCCGATATTGATTATTCAGTGTTATTTTATTGGTTTTAGGAAGTTTCTCATACAGATACTCAAATAAACTCGTTTCCAAAAGTCTTTTCTGAATTTCCTTTTCATTGAAAGCTCTTTTTTGTACTTCTTGATCAATAATGGGAGGGAGTTGTTGATGATCACCTACTAAAATAATTCTTCTACCTTTAGACATGGGTACAAATGTTTCAGGAGCAGTTGATCTGCCAGCTTCATCCACAATTACCCAATCAAACTTACGATCTTTAAATCTTGCTATTCCTAAACAGGTTGCACCAACTACATTTACTTTATCTATAAATATAGATTGTAAATCTTCCTGTTTTCTTTTTAATTTTGCATTCCATTCTTCATGTATTTTTTGCAATCTAATAAAATTCTCATAATTTGCTTGGTTTTCACCTAATATATTTTGCAATAGTTTATATTCTTCATTAATCCAGTTGGAAAGATATTTTTGCTCAGGATACTGTATCCCAAACTTTGCAGTATATTTTTCTAATGATTGTAATATTTTTTGTTCCAGTTCCAGTTTTTCGGATATTAACTCTAACGCAATATCAGAAAACTCTATAGATGCTAAATTATCTTTTTGTATAATTAACTCAGAATTGAATCTAGCTATGGTTTGAGTTAGTTTGTGAGATACTGATTGTAATTGTTGATATTTACTATTAACATCTTCTAAATGAGCAATTTTTTTTACTCCAGAGAGAATTTGTTGATTATTTTCTTGATACTCTTGCCAATAACTTAATGATTTAGTTCGTATTGAATTTTGCCAGGTAATAATAGCTTTTTCAACTTCAAATTGTTTAGCATCTTCTTCAATTTTTTCTTCTCTACCAATTCTAATACACATAATTTCTTTTTGTTCAACACGAGATAGCCGGGTTAAAACGTTATCTACTGCTACATTAGACTGAGAAGAAATTAAAATTTTATCATTTGGATATTTATCTAAAATTTGCAAAATTATTTCTGTAATAACAGATGTTTTACCTGTACCTGGTGGTCCTTGGATTAAAAAAATATCTTCTGTAGCTAAGGCTTTAGATACTGCTTTTTGTTGTGAATCATCTAGTTGCTGATTAAAAAAATTATGAATTAAACTAGCTTCTATTGGTTGAACATTAGCTGGATCAGCTATTACCTTGGATAAAGTTGTATTCTCACAATCTCCATATCTAATTTCTCGTAAAGCTTTACGCCGTTTATCAATTTCAGATTCTTGAGCTTTAAAATTAGTTTCTATTTTTCCTTTCTCTAAAATAGATTCTATAATTTCAGGAAGACAAAAATCTCCTATACTAATATGTAACTTTTCAACTAATTCTCCATTACTGGATTTATCACCATCAATAATATCTCCAATTCCCCATTGCTTTTCTTTTTGTTTAATTGAAGGTGAGTTATTTCTAATAGATATCGTGACAGGTAATGGTGGAGATGTAATTTGATCAAATTGTTCAATGGAAATAGGTTTTATCAATGATAAAATTAAAATTTGTTTTTGTTTATCATAAGATTTATCTCTGTATTCAAATACAGATTTTTTATCAGTAATAATTTGTTTTTCAATATCAATGACAGATTGCCATTGCTCAAAAGTAGCAGTTAAATCTTTATTATTTGCTATTTCATTTTTAATTTGCTGTTCTTTTTGGAAAATTTGCTTAATTAAATCTGATAAATCTGATTTTCTTTTTACACCTGTGCCTACCTCAATTATAGGATTTACTTTTATATTCAACCCATTTTCAAATATTTGTTCTTGTATATTGGGAGGTAAGGTAATTTCATATAGTACAGTTATTTGGGTAGAGTTATGATTATCTAAATTAATAAATCCACGATAGAATTTAGATGAATTCTCTAAACCAATATCAATTGTTAGTTTATTTTCATCACGTTGGTGCTGATCAGGGCTTTTCTTAATATATAAGATATTAGAATTTTCTCTGAATAAAGAATCAAGGTGATTTCTAATTGCTAAAATATTATTTTGAAAATTATGTTGATCATTAATTTCTTGTTCCGCTTTGCGAGTTATATTAAAAATAATTTTAAATGATTCTGTTAGTTCTTCTTGAAAATTAGCTATAACTTTTCTGAGTTCATCTAGTTTAGGACGATTTTCACGATTTTTATCTGTAGCTTTTTTGAAAATTTCTACTAGATTACTACCAGGATTTACAGCTAATTGGGTAGATTGATACAGTACATTTTTATCTCTTTCATCTTGAAAAATAATCCTATCCTTTTCAGTTGACAATAAGTATAAAAACGTCATTCCTAGAGAATAAACGTCAGAATCTCTGGAAACTTTCTCTAAGTTAATTTGTTCAGGAGCAGAAAATAAAGGTGTATGATAACTTCTAATTGTATTGGTTAAAATAGTAGTGGTAATAATAGCAATACCAAAATCTAAAACCTTAGCTTGAGGTTGTTCATCAGTATCTACAATTTTAATATTGTCTGGTTTGATATCTCTATGGATTATATTTTTAGAGTGAGCGTGACTAATTGCGTCAAGAATTTGCAAAAATAGATTTAATTTTGTTTTTAAATCAATGCCACCATCAAAATAAGTTTTTATATCTTGACCATCTAAATATTCTAATACTAAATAAACCAATCTATGCCGATTATTATAACCTTTCTCAATAAATTTTACAATATTGGGATGATTAAACTTTTTTAAAGTTTCTGTTTCCCTTTCTAATAGTTTAATTGCATTATCTTCTTCAGTAGAAAGAGTTTTAATAGCATAACGCTCATTAGTACCCACTTTTTTCGCCAGGTACACAACACCGCTACCACCTTGTCCAAGTTTGGAAAGGATATCATACTTACCGTCAATAATTTCACCGATCATATTAGACATACTGATTATTTTATGATTGCAATAATGAAAATGAACCACTAAAAAACGCGCTATAAGCTATGTTACACTACAAGTATAATTTCAACATACTGCCAACTCAAACAATTCATGAGTGTTTGTAGCATAAAAGAACCAACTATCAGTAAACCAAAAAGTTT
>NZ_PGEM01000122.1 GCF_002934005.1 Cuspidothrix issatschenkoi CHARLIE-1
ACACTGTACCGAAGGTCAGTATGTGGTAGTTCACTAAAAAGCTTCAAGCTAAACACTAATTTCAATTGATAAGAAATAAAATGTCCGCACAGGCGGACATTTCTAAGGGCTTCTGTCACTTTTATTGGCTACAATCATGTCTGGAACATGATGCTTTTATTGTTGATGATGAAAATCAAAAAATCAAGTCTTTTCCAGATATAAACTAGACATAATCGCATGAATTATATCTTGATATTAGATGGTGTTTATCTCCTAGGGTTGGTTTTAGATCCCCGACTTCTGAAGTCAGGGATCTGTTTTCAAACTTGACCATGATATCTACGAGAAGTATAAACCCAAGCATGATTATCTTGCTGGATTTTACGAGTATGGGAAGAACCAATAATAATTACAGTTCGCATATCTGCTAATGAGGGTTCTAATTCTTCTAGGGTAATAACTGTTACTTTTTCTCCCGGTCGTCCTAAATTCCGTCCCAGAATAACTGGGGTATCAGGTTGACGATATTTTAATAAAATCTCTTTGGCGGTGGCTAGTTGCCATGTACGTTCTTTTGATACAGGGTTATAAAAAGCAATCACAAAATCACTCTCCGCCGCAGACGTGATCCGCTGGGCGATAATTTCCCAAGGTTTGAGGATATCTGAGAGGGAAATTACACAAAAATCATGTCCCAAGGGCGCACCAATATTAGCTGCGGCGGCTTGCATGGCAGAAATACCAGGGGCAACTTGAATATCAATACTTTGCCATTCTGGTTTATGATATTGGTCTAAAACTTCAAAAACCGCCGCCGCCATTGCGTAAATACCGGGATCGCCAGAAGATACAACCGCTACATATTTACCTGCGGCTGCTAACTCTAACGCCTGATATGCCCTTTCTGCCTCAACGCGATTATCTGACTCATGGATATACTTGCCATCTGCGAGAGAACCGATTAAATTTATATATGTTTTATACCCTACTAAATCCGTGGCTGAGGCGAGAATTTCTTGTACTTGCGGTGACATCCATTGAGATGCACCTGGACCCGTACCAATAATCGCTAATTTGCCCTGGGGTTGTCCGATGGTGGCAGGGTTGATAATTTGCGGTGACATGGCAACGGCAAGGGAGGGGGATGGAGAGGAAATAATTTCCCCATTTGCACCTGTAGCCGCCAAGGCTAGGGCGGAAGCAGTGGAAAAGTCATTTCCGGGAAAAAAGCGGGTAGGAACTGCCAAAGCCTGAGCTACAGCGTGAAGTTGGGAATTATTGGCCAAGTGCAAGGGCGCAAATATGCCCGCAATTGCTCCAGGTGCTAAATTAGACGCTGTGAGGATGTGCTGAATTTGGGTAATGGTGTCTGGTTTTGGAGTTGTGAGAGCGTTGTCTTCGGCCAGCAAAGCGATCGCAATTTTCCCAGGATGATAAACTAAACATTTAGAGTCGTAATTACCCAAATTTTCGGTAATTTTAATAATTAACTCGCCATTTTCATCAATAGGTAAATTACTCTCACTTAACCAAGGTGCTATTCCCTCTAACTTCACTCTTGCGCCAGCTAATAAGTCAGCGATAAATTTTTTCCCCTGTTCAGGGTTAGCTAAACGATATCCAGAGGGAGGTGATAACAAAGCCGTATGAAAGCGGATATCTCCTGTGGTAGTAATCGCTGGCTTAGTATTTAGGGCTTCTCCAATTTGACGCGCTAAATCATTTACACCACTCAACCCACCTAAAAGGGGAACAACGGCACTACCATCTTCAGCTACAGCTAAAACTGGTGGTTCTTGTCCTTTATCTGTTAATAAAGGTGCAACTGTTCTAATCATAATCCCCGCCGCACAAATACCAATTATGGGTGTACCCATGGCGAATAATTCCCTTACAGTTTCGCCAAAATTGGTAAATCTGATATCAACATCATGGGTACGATTAACTAAACCATATAGTTTCGCACCGACTACAAAGTTAGTAACTTTTCGCCCCACGATAACGCTATTTTGACTCAATACTATAACCGCCGGGGCTACCCTTTTATTCATAAAAATATTTGCTAATAAATCCAGATTATCGCACAGCTTGTAAATTTTGGGGATTTTCTTGGTCTGTTTGCCAATTTATGGGATTGTTAAGAATATACTGATGAATCTGATTAAATACTTCTGCATTGCGAATAATGTGTTCATAATAATTACGTTGCCAAATCACATTTCCTTTAGCCTGATAAATCTGATTAATTTTGCGACTAGAAACAGATTTATAATTTTGAATTATTGCTGCTAAAGATTGTGATTGTGTGCCATTAATTTTCACAGATTTAATTCCTGTATTATCGAAACATTGGCTGGGTAAATTTTGATTTTCTGAAAAATCTTGCTTAACTTCATTTTCAACTATAATAATAATCCCGTGTAAATGATTAGGCATAATCACAAATTCATCTAACTCTACATTTGCAAAATACCGAGTAATAGATAACCAAGAACTCTTTGCTATTTCCCCAGATATATTCAATTTCATTTCACCATCTACAATTTCACCAAATAAACAATTACGTTGATAAGTACAAATGGTGACAAAATATGCTCCTGTTTGAGTATAGTCATATCCTTTCAATCTGATAGACTGGCGATGATGAAGATGAGGATTATAGGTCATAAATTAAATTTCTATTGACATTCATAAAATGAAAATGATATTAAACGATGTAGGACGTAGGGGCGAAGCATTCGGAGGATAATCTTAGGTATAAACAGATAATTTATTGTGCGAATGCTTCGCCCTTTCCGCAGTTTAAATACATGAATATAATTTATCTGTTTGTGGCATAGTTTTCGATAGGATTTCCGGGTGGGATATAGGACGTAGGGGCGAAGCATTCGGATGATAATCTTAGATATAAACAGATAATTTATTGTGCGAATGCTTCGCCCTTTCCGCAGTTTAAATACATGAATATAATTTATCTGTTTGTGGCATAGTTTTCGATAGGATTTTTGGGTGGGATATAGGACGTAGGGGCGAAGCATTCGGAGGATAATCTTAGGTATAAACAGATAATTTATTGTGCGAATGCTTCGCCCTTTCCGCAGTTTAAATACATGAATACAATTTATCTGTGTGTGGCATAGTTTTCGATAGGATTTTTGGGTGGGATATAGGACGTAGGGGCGAAGCATTCGGAGGATAATCTTAGATATAAACAGATAATTTATTGTGCGAATGCTTCGCCCTTTCTGTAGTTTAAATACATGAATATAATTTATCTGTTTGTGGCATAGTTTTTTTGTGCGAATGCTTCACCCCTACGGGATGGGGTGAGATGGATTTGTTGTGGGTTACAATTTATTTTTGGTAGGAATAACAATCATGGAAAAATAAGGTACTTCCTCCGGGTCAACTTCATCTAGGGGGACTACGCGCTGTTGGGTGGTGGTGGCACGTTCAATATATCTAGCCCGTGAAGCCAGTCCTAATTCATGGAGAAGAGTCCTGATTTTCGTAAAGTGGCGGCCAAGTTTCATAATGGCCGCTGCGTCGGTGGTGAGGAGTTTACTGGTAAGGACTTCTATGGGTAAGGGTGCGGGTAAAACCGTGAGGACATCATTGTAATAGGTGAATGGTAAACCCAAGGACACAGGACAGGCCATGAGGGAAGAGACTCCAGGAACAACTTCCGTTTTGTACTGTTCAGATAAACGAGTGAAAAGATACATAAATGAACCGTAGAAAAACGGATCTCCTTCGCAGATAACCGCCACATCTCGACCTGCTGCTAAATGGTCGGCAATGGGCTGAGTTTCTTGGTCATAGATAGATTTGGCCTTTTCTGGTTCTAAGGCGCGAGGGAGATGAAATTGTACCTCAATTTGATTACCAGGAAGATAGGGGGCGACTATTTTCCGGGCGATACTTTCCCGGTCTACGGCTGATTGATAGGCCACAACTGGGGACGCACGAAGAAGACGCAAGGCTTTTAAAGTAATCAGTTCTGGGTCTCCTGGTCCGACCCCAATTCCATAAAGACGACCTCCAGACTTAGCCATTATTCTTCCTCACTGGCTAGGGCGTTAACAGCAGCAGCAGCGATCGCACTTCCGCCCCTTCTACCATGCAAAGTTAAAAATGGTACATCTCGGCTATCTGCGGCTAAAGCGACTTTTGACTCTACTGCACCCACAAAACCCACGGGAAAACCTAAGATTAAGGCAGGTTTAGGTACTCCCTCATCCAGCATTTCTAATAGTCTAAATAGGGCTGTGGGTGCATTGCCAATAGCCACTATTGCCCCTTCTATATGAAAACGCCATAATTCTAGGGCAGATGCGGATCTTGTATTTCTTAATCTTTTGGCTAACTGTGGTACTTCCGGGTCATTGAGAGTGCAAAGCACCTTGTTATTTTTCGGTAATCTTTTTCTGGTTACTCCCTGGGCTACCATGTGAGAATCGCACAAAATAGGTGCTTTATCCATCAGGGCTTTTTTCCCGGCTTCCACTGCTGTGGGTGAATATTGAAAATCTTTGACAATATCCGTCATTCCACAGGCATGAATCATGCGTACTACAACTTTAGCTACGTCTGGAGGTAATCCCTCTAGGTTAGACTCAGCGCGAATAATTTCAAAGGAATTACGATATATTTCGTCACCATCACGGATGTAATCAAACATGGTATTTTTTAGTTTTGCTAAATAATTGGTGTAATTGCTGGCTATGACGAGTAATAAATTGGGTAAAGGTTTCCTCTAAACCGAATCGTTGCTTTTGATACACTGCCAACATTTCTTGAATCAAATTGGGAATTTTCGCTATAGTCACATATTCATAAAGTAAATGACCCAAAACATAAACTTGATAGCCAGGGGTTTCTGTGGTAATACCTAGTAAGGTAATATCAGCTTGAGTGTGTTGAGCACAAGATTTACTGCAACCACTAAAGTGAATATTCACAGGTGAGTCTAGAATCATAAAATGTTCTAGGTGTTTTGCCAAGTTTATAGCATCATCTTTAGTTTCTGTGGCCGACCTAGCACAACCTCGTTTCCCAGAACAAGCTACTAGGAAACTTTTGATGTTAGTTGGTGATGAGTTTAAACCTAAGTCACTGATTTCTTTCTCAACTGGGATAATTTGATGTTTGGGAATATCGGTTAATAGCAAGTTTTGCCAAGGAGTTAACCTGATATTATCATCACCATATCTTTTGGCAATATTCGCTAAACTTCTGATTTGCCAAGTTTCTAATCTGCCTAGAGGTAAGACTATACCCATATAATATAATCCGGGTTGGCGTTGGGAATGAATGCCAATATGGTTTATATCATCTGGAGTTGTAGATGTGTAAAGAGTTTTTTTTGTAATATCAAATATATCCAGGTTGAGATTTTCTTTAACTTGCTGTAGATAGTTTTCAATTGTGATGTTATTGATGATTTCTCGTAAACGTGATTTGGGATGATTGTTAGTATCTATGTGGTTGAGGTAAGTCTGTGCTAATGCTGCTAAGACTTGTATTATCTCTTCTGGTTGTAATAAAATTCCTGTATCTTTCGCTGGTTCTCCTTTTTCTCCATAACTGAGATATAACCGCAAATAGACATTGCTGTTAATTAATTCGGCCGCCAATATAATATCATTAGGTTGATATTTTACGGCAACCTTACCGCCACCATCAAAACAGACGCTAAATTTTGCTGATAATTCACTAAGTTGAGAATGGGAGTGAATGTATTCTTCCCACCCTTTCACCAAGGGACGAGTATCTAGTAATTCCTCTCTATCAATACCCGCCGTGGGACTGGTCATGATGTTGCGGATATGATCTATTTTTGCATTGGTAGAACCTAAACCTAATGCTTGTAAATGGGAAAGGACTTCTATTCTAATGCTTTGTTTAATCTCTCTAATTTGAATATTAGCCCGATTAGTAATATCAATATAGCCTTGACCATAATTATCAGCTATATCTGCGATCGCTGTAAATTGTTGATGATTCATAATTCCCCCCGGTATTCTCAAGCGATAGAGAAAACCATCTTGGGCGGACGTGGTGTAAAATAACCCTGGACAGGCAGTAAATGGAATTTGCAAAAGTATCACCCCTTCTCTGTGTGACGCAGAGACAGAACGTAGTTAACACCCTAGAGTTGGCATTCTGACTTACTCAATTTGAGATTTTGGCTTTTGACAATATCCAAGCATCTCCAATTGCTTTACAGTTGCGGCACAGTCCCGGAATTACACCGAAGTTTCCCAACTCTAAGATTTAGTAGTCTACCATGATATGGTATTTTTGGCTATTAATATGATTTAACTTTGCTTCTTGACAATAATCACAGTCTACCCATCTGCTGCAAGATTATTTTAATAGGATACTTTTGTAAGACTTTTTGGATCAAAATTTCTCCAAATAATGACTCATAAGTTGAATCAGGAACTTTTAAAGTAAGTTCCTAAAATCTTCCCTATCTAATTGACAATCACGAAGTATTTGTGTTAATAATCCAGTCCCAATTGTTTCACCAGAATGTACTGGAACAACTGTTCTTCGTCCATCACTGTGTATAAGGATATGATGACTTCCTCGCACTCTTGCTACTTCAAAACCAGCTTTACCAAGTGCTGCTATGACTTCCTTTCCCGTTAAACTTGGCAATTTGCTCATACTTCAATTGCAATTCTTTGAACACCTACAAATTCCAGAGATTCTATTTGATTTTCATCTATTTCTAAACACAGTTCTATTGCTTCTCGAATACGTTGCATTAGTTCATCTAAAGATTTTGCTTGTGTGTGACAACCAGGGATACTGGGTACAGATGCGACAAAGTAACCATCAGCATCTCGTTCAATAATTACATTAAATTCTCTACTCATTTGGGTATGGCGATTGTGTTGATATAGTTTATTTTAGAGTATTTTGGGGTGGGTTCATTTTTTCATCTAACATCTTTCATAATTGATCCGTTTTTATATTGAGTTTTGTAAGTGCTAGACAAATCCGGATCACAATTTCTCCTTAGAAATAGCTATAACAATTATAACACTAATTTAGTTGATTGTAAAAACAATACACTACGCTCTCTTATTTGCATATTTACGCAAAACAAAACTCTTATTCAACTCAAACCGCTAACTTCATATCCCCTCACGGTAAGCTAATAAAAGCGATATTTCAACAAAACAAACAACCTCACAAATTATGCAAAAATGGTTATCAATTATCGGTATCGGTGAAGATGGTTTAGCAGGGTTAAGTCCCATAGCTGTTTCCTGCTTAAATAAAGCTCAAATTATCTTTGGAGGGGAACGTCATCTTTCCATGTTACCCCCTGCCGACCACCGGGAAAAAATTCCCTGGAAATCACCTTTTCAAACTTCCATAACCGACATTATCAGTCGTCGAGGTCAAGCAGTTTGTATTTTAGCCAGTGGCGACCCTCTATGTTATGGTGTGGGTGCAACTATTCTGAAAGATATTCCTATTTCCGAAATTACAATTATTCCTGCACCATCGGCTTTTAGTCTGGCTTGTTCTCGACTAGGATGGTCTTTAACAGAAGTCGAAACTTTAAGTTTATGTGGTCGTCCGGTGTCCTTACTGCAATCTTATATTTATCCCGGTGCAAAATTATTAATTTTAAGTGAGGGAAAACATACTCCGGCTCATGTGGCGCAAATGTTAATAAATCGCGGTTATGGTAATAGTCAAGTTACCGTTTTAGAAAAAATGGGTAATATTAATGAGAATATTATCACAGACATAGCTAGTAATTGGCAAGAAAAAAATATCGCGGCTTTAAATACTATTGCCGTGGAATGTATTGCAGATAAAGGAATAGTTGGTTTATCGAAATTTCCTGGTTTACCCGATGATATTTTTCATCATGATGGACAATTAACAAAACGGGAAATACGGGCAGTGACATTATCGAGTTTAGCACCTAACCCTGGAGAATTGCTGTGGGATGTGGGGGCTGGTTGTGGTTCTATTTCCATCGAGTGGATGCGAAGTGATAGAAGATGTCGAGCGATCGCTATTGAACAAAATTCCACTAGACTAAATTATATAGCTGATAATGCGGCCGCTTTAGGAACACCAAATTTACAAATTATTGCCGGAAAAAGTATAGAAATAGTTCCCACTTTACCCCCACCAAATGCCATTTTTATTGGTGGGGGTGTCACGACACCAGAAATATTAGAAAGTTGTTGGCATGCTTTACTACCAGGAGGCAGAATGGTAGTTAATGTTGTGACTTTAGACGGTGAACAAAGATTATATCAATGGTATGAAAATGTGGGAGGAAATTTCAGCCGCATTGCTATTCAACGCGCTGAACCTATTGGTAAATTTTTAGGTTGGAAAGCAATGTCTCCCGTAACTCAATGGGTAGGAGTGAAAAATTAGAAACACTAGTACCGCAGGGCGGAAGTCAAAAGTTAAAACGAACACAGTATAGGCTTTTGGGAGATTTATAATTGTTGGTTTATTTACCCCGTGCTGTACTAGGGGTAATTCATGAATTACTCCTAGACTATAGAACTCATCTAAGTAGGTGAACCGAAAAATTTAAAGGTGTGTGAAGAAAAGTAAAATCGCC
>NZ_PGEM01000123.1 GCF_002934005.1 Cuspidothrix issatschenkoi CHARLIE-1
TGAAGTGCGGAATGTGGGATAATAATGTCATTCAATTGATTTTTATTGCTTTGGCTTTTGGGATAGTTTTACGAAGCTTAAAAACACGGCAGATATCTGAAGATAAAACAGATTATCTAGCAATTGAGAAAATAATCACGATTTTATTTGAAGCAGTTATCCGTATTTTGCATTGGGTGATCGCTTTGGTGCCGTTGGCAGTTTTTGGAATTGTTGCCAAAACCGTTGCCTTTCATGGGTTTGAACCATTTAAAGCTTTGGGTGCATTTATTATATCTGTGCTATTAGCTTTGTGCTTGCAAGCTGGTTATTATTTGCTGCGGGTGAAGTTTGGTTCTTGGGTAACACCAACAAGTTTTTTGGCTGGTGGTTCTGAGGCTTTGTTAACAGCCTTTTCTACAGCTTCTTCCACTGCAACCACACCAATTACTTTTGAGGTTTTGTTAGAGAAAATTGGTTTACGAGAATCTTCTGCTTCTTTAGGCGCGTTAGTGGGGAGTAATTTTAATAATGATGGTACGGCTTTGTATGAGGCGATGTCAGCATTATTTGTTGCCCAAGTGTTGGATTTACATCTTTCTTTGGTACAGCAGTTTATTGTTATATTGACATCTATTTTCGCATCTGTTGGGGCGGCGGGTATTCCTGAAGCTGGCTTGGTGACAATGACTCTTGTATTTACTTCTGTGGGGTTGCCTACTCAATATATTGCTTTGTTGGTGACAGTGGACTGGTTTCTTGATCGTTGTCGCACTGCTATTAATGTGATGGGTGATATGACTGTTAGTTGTTTACTTGATGGTAACCAGCGTCGGGTGGAGTAGCTAAACAATGTGGGGGTGAAATTTCGTAATGAGGACTAAAGTCCTCAACGAAGGAATAAATTCCTCACTACAAACTGGGAATTATTCAGTCCGTTTTGCTTAGTGGTAATTTAATTTTAGGATAGCGATCGCTTGTTGAGAGAGAAAGGGCGATCGCACTAATTTAGATGAAAGCTCGCCCCTCACTCTTTAACCATGATATAATCCAAGTATCCCATAACATTTTAAAATTGCATAACCATATAGATCATTTTGTGCAAATATCTCTACAAAAACCCATACAAACGACTAAGCATGACTTAATATATCAGAAAATATAGAAATTAAGGCTTTCTCTATTTGCATAGAAAATGAGGGAAAAATTACTATTCCAGAAGATTTAAAGGTACATCTTAGCTTAGTTACAGGTGATACGTCAACATTATTACAAATTGGTGAAGTTGTTTTACTTACTCCCAAACAACCGCAAGTTCCACAAATTGCCGACAAAATTACAGCAATGATGGAAGATGCAGGTTTAGAAATAGGTGATTTACTTCAGGGTTTGGCAGCAGAAAGAGCAGCAATTTGGCAAGAGCAAGATAATAATGCGTAAGGTTTTTGCTGTGATCTTTATCACTTTTTTCTACGGAATCTTAACTAAGAATAAGTTTAAACGAACATGATATGCAATATTAGCTGTCATCAAAGATTTATGTTTGACTTGTTAAAGCCGAAAACCTGTCACCTACATAAACAATTGCTAGTGGTGCGTTATGGATTTACTCCTCACGCACCCCACATAATACTATTTCCTCTATCTCATATTCTGCTTTTTCTCAGCTTTAGGATCACGATTAGCCACAGCAGCTAATTCTGCATCCATTAAAGTTTTTCCCGTCGCTGCTAGGTAAACATCATCTAAACTCGGACGAGATTGGGCAATACCAAAAATTGGTAAACCTGCATTATTTAATGTCTGTTGAATAGTAATCAAAACATCATTTTGGGGTGTGACTACTAAATTAAGAGAATTTCCTTGGGCGCTATTGATGATAATTTCTTGCACAAAAGGTAAAGCTGCTAAAAGATTTTTTGCAGTTTCCGCTTCTTCACTGGGTGAAAATTCGCGGATTCTTAAAGTGATGCGATCGCCCCCCACCTGATCTTTTAACTCCGAAGGTGTACCATTAGCAATCACCAAACCTCGATCAATAATTGCTACTCTATCGGCTAAAGCGTCAACTTCTTCTAAATAATGGCTGGTAATTACCACTGTAGTTCCCGCAGCTCGTAATTTTCGCAAAAAATCCCACACCACAACCCGGCTTTCAATATCCAATCCTACCGTTGGTTCATCTAATACCAAAACATCCGGTGCATGAAGTAACCCAGCAGCCAAATCTAAACGCTTGCGTAAACCACCGGAATAAGTACCGGTTTTTTTATCTGCGTATTCTTGTAAACCCAGTAAATCCAAAATAGTCTTAATCCTTTCTTGGATCACCTTACCAGGCAGATGATAAAGGGCGGCTTGTAATTGTAGTAACTCCCGTCCAGTCAGTACCTTATCTAAAGCTACTTCCTGGGCTACATAACCCAGCTTTTGCCGGGCTAATTTGGGGTTATCTAACACCGAAATGCCGGAAACTTCAATTTTGCCAGCATCAGGGGTTGTCAGGGTACACAAAGCCCGGAGAGTAGTAGTTTTCCCAGCCCCGTTGGGGCCAAGCAAACCAAAAATTTCTCCAGGTTGCACTTCAAAGGAGACATCCTGAACTGCAACCACATTACTGTAGCTTTTTTTTAGATGTTCGATGAAAACGGCAGCAGCCATGACAGCTATAATCCTTAACTATACAATTTGCAACAATCTATCTTATATTGTAAGAGTTGGGCGATCGCTGTGATGAGTTCAATATTTCATTTCTGCTGTGAATCATAATTTATCTTCTGAGCGAGTTCGAGATATTGGTGAACAAGGACTTTTAGCCAGATTACAACGCTTTTGTCCACCTGATGTAATTGGTGATGATGCAGCAGTATTACTCACCAAGCCAGATCAACCTCTCATTGTCACCACAGATATGTTAGTTGACGGTGTACATTTTAGTGATGTTACCACCTCCCCAGAGGATGCTGGTTGGCGGGCAGCAGCAGCAAATTTATCTGATCTAGCTGCCATGGGTGCAACACCTCTAGGAATAACCATCGGACTGGGTTTACCTGGGGATGTGACAGTAAATTGGGTAGAAAGACTATATCAGGGCATGACAGAATGTTTGCAACAGTATAATGTGCCAATAGTTGGTGGTGATATTGTGCGATCGCCCATTACCACCTTATCAATTACAGCCTTTGGTCAAGCTGATCCTAATTTCATCATCCGTCGTAGCACCGCCCAAATAGGAGATGCAATTGTCCTCACAGGTATACATGGAGCTTCCCGTGCGGGCTTAGAACTACTCCTACATCCGGAAATAGCTCAAACCCTCAAAAAAGAAGATCAGACAGCTTTAATCACCGCCCATCAACGCCCCAAACCCCGTTTAGATGTCTTACCTATTTTATGGGAAATTGTAGAATCCCAATCCACAATCGTTCAACTGAGCGAAGTCGAAGTCCAAAATCTAAAATCTAAAATCACTGTTGCCGGCATGGATAGCAGCGACGGTTTAGCAGATGCCGTCTTACAAATTTGCCGATCCAGTCAAGTCGGTGCAATTATAGCAGCTAGTAAAATACCCTTACCATCAGTGTTTCAAAATTGGCTAACACTAGAAAGATCATTAGAATATGCCCTCTATGGTGGCGAAGATTTTGAATTAATCTTGTGTTTACCACCAGAACCCGCATTAGCATTAGTGCAAAAACTAGGAACAGGTGCAGCCATTATCGGTAAAATTACCTCAGATTCAACAGTTATTTTACACTATGAAAAACCAGAAATCCCCGACCAAGTTCTCACACTCAGCCAGGGATTTCAACATTTTGGTCAGTAGTCAGTGGTATTTAAACAAAGAACAACTGACAAAGGACAAAGGACAACGAACAATTAAGCCCATTTTGCAGCTACTAATTCAGCCAAATCTAGAACTCGTTGGCTATAACCCCACTCATTGTCATACCATGCCATGACTTTCACCATGTCATTACCCATAACAATGGTTAAGTTGGCATCAACAATAGAAGACTCATTTGTACCTTGATAGTCAGAAGATACAAGTTCCAATTCGCTGTAACCTAAAATGCCTTTTAGAGAACCTTCTGAAGCATCTTTAATAGCTTGGTTAACTTCTTCAGCAATAGTGCGTTTCTCTGTCTGAACGACAAAATCCACCATGGAAACGTTAGGAGTGGGTACACGCAAAGCTACACCATTCAGCTTACCTTTGAGGTTAGGAAGTACCAAAGCTACTGCTTTTGCTGCACCAGTGGAAGTAGGAACAATGTTAATAGCTGCTGCTCTAGCGCGGCGCAAATCACGGTGGGAAGCGTCTAATAAACGCTGATCACCTGTGTAGCTGTGGGTAGTGGTCATTGTACCTTTGATAATCCCAAATTTTTCATCTAGCACCTTAGCAATGGGAGCTAAACAGTTGGTAGTACAACTAGCATTACTGATGATATTGTGTTTGTTGTGGTCATAATCATAATGATTTACACCCATGACAAAAGTACCATCTTCATTTTTACCAGGGGCGGTAATCAGAACCTTCTTAGCACCAGCATTGACGTGCCGCATTGCCCCTTCTTTACTGGTAAACACACCAGTTGATTCAATAATCAGGTCAATGTCCCACTCTTTCCATGGCAAGTTATCTGGGTTGCGATCAGATACGCACTTAATGGTATTACCATTAATAATGATGGAATTATCATCAGCAGAAATGTCCGCACCCTGTAACTTACCTAGCATGGAGTCATATCTAAGCAAGTGCGCATTAGTTCTAGGGTCGGAAGTGTCATTAATACCGACCAGTTGGATATTGCTGTTTTCTCTACCCACCCAGCAGCGTGCGAAGTTACGTCCAATGCGCCCGAAACCGTTAATTGCAACTCTAATCACAGTGTCTTGCCCTCTGTATTTATGCCTATAAGTTGATATCGTTGACCCCAATCATATCGCAAAGAGGGAAGCTATTTATAACCAGAAAGTGTTAGATCGAAAAAAAAATACAGATTTTTTTTATAACCTCTAGACTTGAGACCAGGGGTGCAGGGGAGTAATACTTTTGCAGTCAACTGTCAACAGTCAACTGTTAACAAGGATCATTCTTATAAATTTCATAATATTTTCACTAGCAATGTACTATTGTAGTCAACTCCGATGCAGGTTTTTATCCAGTAATGCAAGTTGCTGGACTATAGCCTACTGAACTTTCCCAAAGCCACGACAATATGTATTTAAATTTACAATTTTTTCTTTCCCGATGTAGCAATAATTTTCAGAATAGTCTTATGAGCAGATTATAAGTAGAAAGAGTTTTCGACAGGGGGATAATTTGGTTCAAGGAGTAAAAACAAGCTCAGAAATTAATTATTTAGCAGGGATCAACATTTTGGATGAGATAGTTAGTATCTGTAAAAATCAAAATCCTGTTATGATACGCGTGTCTGATGTGGTTTGGTTTGGTGTGGTGTGGTGTGGTATAAGAGGAGAATAAAATGAGTAATTCTATAGATTTTAGTGGCAGACCATTTCATTTCATTGGGATTGGTGGTATTGGAATGTCTGCTTTAGCGTATGTTCTTACCAAACGCCAATTACCAGTATCGGGTTCAGATTTGCGGCCTAATCATATTACGCACAAGTTAGAATCTCTGGGCGCTCACATTTTTAGCAAACAAGAGGCGAATAATCTGGAATTTTTTCTGCCCCAAGTAGAGACTGATGCCATATTATTAGCTTCACCGGAAAAATTGTCGGCAGCAAAAACAACCTTACCCCAAGTCATTTGTTCCACAGCTATTAATAGCAGTAATTTGGAATATAAAGCTGCTTTGGCATTAGGTTGCCCTATTTTGCATCGTTCTGATGTTCTCGCGGCTTTAATTGCTGATTATCACAGTATTGCTGTGGCGGGGACTCATGGCAAAACCACTACCAGTAGCATGATTGGTTATATGCTTTTGCAAGCTGGACTTGATCCAACTATTTTAGTTGGGGGCGAGGTAAAGGCTTGGGAAGGTAATGCCAGAATGGGGGAAAGCCCTTATTTGGTAGCAGAAGCAGATGAGTCTGACGGTTCTTTAGTCAAACACGCTCCAGAGATTGGCATTATTACTAATATTGAATTAGATCATCCTGACCATTACGAAACTTTAGAAGAAGTAGTTAATACCTTCCAAACCTTTGCTCAAGGCTGCAAAACTTTGATAGGTAGCATTGATTGTGACACGGTGCGAGATAGATTTCAGCCCACCATTAGCTATAGTCTAAACCCAGATAAGGGTGCTGATTATACGGTGACTAATATAGATTATCGTGCTGATGGGACAACAGCTTTGGTATGGGAAAAAGGTAAAGCCTTGGGTTTATTAACCTTACAGTTATTGAGTCATCATAACCTCAGTAATTCTTTAGCAGCAGTGGCGGTAGGTAGATTATTAGGTTTAGAATTTGGGGAAATTGCTAAGGGTTTAGCCACTTTTGAAGGTGCAAGACGACGGTTTGAGTTTCGAGGTGAAGCGACAGGAATTACTTTTATTGATGATTATGCCCACCATCCGAGTGAAATTCGTGCTACTCTAGCCGCAGCCCGTCTGCAAGCCCGACCAGGACAGAGAGTGGTTGCTATTTTCCAACCCCATCGTTATAGTCGGACATTAACATTCTTAGAAGAATTTGCTGCATCTTTTACCCATGCTGATTTAGTAGTATTGACTGATATTTACAGCGCGGGTGAACTAGATTTAGGTCAAGTCAGTGGACAAGATTTAGCTGATGCCATTAGCAAACATAATCCTCAGGTAGTTTATCAACCGACCCTATCTTTAATTAGTGAATTTTTGCTGCAAACACTACGTCCGGGAGATTTGGCATTGTTTTTAGGTGCGGGTAATTTGAATCAGACTATTCCTGAACTAATTACTACGATGAGTGAACCTGCAATTGCCACTTCTTAGGATTCAAAACTTCTGGCAGTAGTTTGATAAATTAACTGCAATACCGGATTTTTAGGCTGAATAAATCACATAGTTCAAAAATTTACCAATTGAAGTAAAGATGATAACTTCCCAGGGATTTGGCAAAATCTGCAAATTTTCTGATTTGACTCCACTAAGACAAACTAAAGATAATGTGAATGGTAGTAAATTAAGTTACTTATTAGGAACTAATTGTACTCTCAGAACCCAAACTTCCTTGTCAGCGTTTACTTCTTATCGCGTTGGGGGAGAAGCAGAATGGTATGTTTCTCCCCGCGATTTAGAATCCCTACAAGCAAGTATTGACTATGCCCAGGAAAATGATTTAAGAATTACGGTATTAGGTGCTGGTTCTAATTTGTTGGTGAGCGATCGCGGTATACCCGGTTTAGTCATCGCTACCCGTCATCTCCGATCTAAACATTTTAATCCAGCCACAGGTCAATTAACTGTATCCGCAGGAGAAACTATTCCTGCTTTAGCATGGGACGCAGCCGCTTTAGGATGGGAAGGATTGGAATGGGCTGTGGGTATTCCCGGGACGGTAGGAGGTGCGGTAGTAATGAATGCAGGAGCGCACAATAGCTGTGTTGCCAATATGTTAGTTAGCGCCCAAGTTCTTTCTCCAGATGGAACATTGGCAACTCTCACCCCAGAGGAATTGGGCTATACATACCGCAGTTCACTACTACAAGGTGGAAAGCAAATTGTTACTCAAGCCACCTTCCAACTCCAACCAGGTGCAGATCCTCTAGCAGTGACAGCTAGAACTAAGGAACATAAAAAACACCGACTCAGCACCCAACCTTATAGCTATCCCAGTTGTGGCAGTGTGTTTAGAAATCCTAAACCCTACACTGCTGGTTGGTTAATTGAGCAAACCGGACTCAAAGGCTATCAATTAGGAGGAGCGCAAGTTGCCCAACTCCATGCTAATTTTATTGTCAATCGCGGTGGAGCTAAAGCCAACGATATTTTTAGCCTCATTCGTCATATTCAGCATGAAGTCCAAGAACGTTGGTCAATTTGGCTAGAACCAGAAGTGAAAATGTTGGGTGAGTTTTCACCGATTGTTTAAAGGTGACAGGTGATAGGTAAGAATTTATTACCAATTACCAATCACCCGCTACCAATTACCCACCCCATCTATAATTGAATTTGATTTGTAAGTAATCGTACAGTGGATAACCAGTTATGACAGGAAAAGGACAGGGATTTGGCTTTGGCTTAGGTAAAATGAAAGAACTAGCCGAAGCATTTAAAAAAGCGCAAGAAGTTCAAGCGGGTGCAAAGCGTCTTCAAGAAGAATTGGAGCAAATGGAGATTCTCGGAGAATCTGGTGGTGGAATGGTTAAGGTTGTTCTCAGTGGCAACCAAGAACCCAAAAGAGTGGAAATTGCTCCCTCTGCTTTGGAAGAAGGTGCAGAAGTGCTTTCTGATTTAGTTGCTGTGGCCATGAAAGATGCCTATACAAAGTCTACCGAAACCATGCGGGAACGGATGGAAGATTTAACCAGTGGACTAGAATTACCTGGAATGTAGTCACTCAATTTTAGATTTACGTTAGCGAAGCGTACGCAGCGCGGCGAGTATTTTGGATTTTGGATTGACTCCATCCTCAAGTGTGGAAGCTTGAAAATTTGGGATTTGGCATTGAGTATTTTTCCGTCCTCAAGGATGGGGACTTGTACCAAAATTTTTTGATCTAAAATCTAAAATCTAAAATCTAAAATCTAAAATCTAAAATTACCAGTCAGTGGTCAGTAGTATAAAATAACTGACAACTGACACAAAAATCAAAATATATGACTTATAAGTTATTGTTTGTCTGTTTGGGTAATATTTGCCGATCGCCATCGGCAGAAAATATTATGAATCATCTGATTGAGCAAAGGGGTTTAACTAAGACAATTATCTGTGATTCTGCGGGTACTGCTGGTTATCACATCGGTGCAGCACCGGATAGACGCATGAGTGCCGCAGCGGAGAATAAGTTAGGTTTTAAACTCCGTGGCCAAGCTCGTCAATTTCAAATCTTGGACTTTCAAGAGTTTGATTTGATTTTGGCCATGGATAGGAGCAATTATGATGATATTTTAGCTGTTGATCGTTCTGGAAAATATCATTCTAAAGTTAGGTTAATGTGCGATTTTTGCTCTAAATACACCCTCAAGGAAGTTCCAGACCCCTATTATGGCGGTGTTGAGGGTTTTAATCAAGTTATTGATTTACTGATGGATGCCTGTGAAGGTTTGCTGGCAGACATTACACAGAAGTTGGTTCTCTAATCTGCTTTGATTCATTCTCGTCTAATACCAATTTTCCATGAAGATGCACATAATCAGACCTCTCTGTAGTCTCCCCCTAGCAGGGGAGGACGGCAAAGCCGAGGGGTAAATTATATGCAACTTTACAAAGAAGCACCCTACAACTATTTCCCAAACCCTTTACCTCTGTTGCTAGAAGGAAGACAAATACAGTTTTCCAATTGCTGAAGTAAAGTTTCACTATCAAGATTTTGACCAATTAACACTAACTGATTTTTCTTTTCACCTTTCCATTGATCATCATCAATAGTGAAGCGTTTACCGCAAAGATGGAAAATATGACGTTGGGGACTTTCATCAAACCACATAATTCCTTTTGCGCGGAAAACATTTGTAGGTAGTTGGCTATCTAAAAAATATTGAAACTTTCTAATGGAAAATGGTTTATCACTTTGGAAAGAAATAGAAATAAAACCATCATTTTCTAAATGGTGGGAATGTTCATGGTGATGATGTTTATGATCATGATGGTCATGTTCACAGGTAGAATGATCATGATCGTCATGGTCATCATGATGATGATGTTCTTGTGCATGGGAATCAAAATATTTATCAGATTCAAATAAACCGACACTCAGAATTAAAGGAAGGGGAACTTGAGATTTTGTTGTACGAATAATTCTTGATCCTTCCTTAATATTGTTGATTTTTTTCTCCAATTCCTGCAAAGTTGGTTCATCAACTAAATCGGTTTTATTGAGAATAATGACATCACCATAAGTAATTTGACTCAAAGCAGCTTCAGAATTGAATAAATCTAAGCTATAATTTGCCGCATCAACTACAGTAACAATAGAGTCTAACCGAGTTAAATCTCGCAATTCTGAACCCAAAAATGTCATTGCTACTGGTAGAGGATCTGCTAAACCTGTGGTTTCTACAACTAAATAATCTAGCTTTTCTTCCCTTTCTAACACTTTGTAAACTGCATCAACTAAGTCATTATTAATAGTGCAACAAATACAACCATTGCTTAATTCCACCATATTATCTTGAGTGGAAACAACTAATTCATTATCAATGCCAATTTCACCAAATTCATTAACTAAAACCGCAGTTTTCACTCCTTGCTGATTTGTGAGAATATGATTGAGTAAAGTCGTTTTACCACTACCAAGGAAACCCGTAATAATTGTTACTGGTAAGCCCTTTTTGGTCGCTGCCATTGCTTGAGATTCGGAATTAACTGTTGATGTCATAGTTGTCAAGTAGGATTTAGGTCTATTTTGAATATTAGCTTGATTTTCCCTCCTTAGCATAGCTACTTTAGAGGGTATTCTTCATATTTGTTCATAGTTAGACAAGTCTCAATAAACTTAGTATAAATTAGATATAATCACCTTTGATACTATCCATCTACTAAAGCGACTCTACAACTATGCTTCCAGTCGTTCTCCATCCAGATGTTGTTAATTTCCTGCGTATTAACACTGTTAACAATAGATTCCAGTAACAGACTTGGGATTGTATAAATTAGCTAAGACTGCAAGAATTTACTGGGGGTTTGCGAGTTAAAAAGCTTAAAGGAATAAATAAACGAGTTTAGGAAGCAAGGATTAATCTTAGCAGTCGTTTAATTTTCACTTATAACAAATCTGAATTCCGATACTTTTTTGCTAACTAACGCTAACAAATACATAAGTCGAGATTTTCTCTCAACCAAGGCGTATCAACCAATGCACGAAGATAAATTCCTCGCGCACCATTCAAATCTCGGTTCATTATTCTACCATCTAGCCGAGATTTAATGATTTTAGA
>NZ_PGEM01000124.1 GCF_002934005.1 Cuspidothrix issatschenkoi CHARLIE-1
ATGTAATAGTTTAGCGATCGCTAATAAATAAAAATCATACCCCAAATCAGCAACGCCTCATCTGGTATATCTTCAAAAAATGTTCCTTGTGGTATGTTCCGATCAAGATTGCCTAATTATCGGTCATATATATAACCATATATCCTGCATATATACTTTTGTAACTTTTCTAATTGCACCAGATGATTTGTGATATTTCTTCATCCCAGGAATCTTCATCAATTTAAAACCGCCACCATCTTTTTGAGCAATAACTAAAGATTAGCATAGCGATCGCCCCAACAAACAATAGAGTAATTAAACCACCAGGGAGGAAAGTGATAATACCAAAACCTCTCAGTATATATAAGGATACGCTCATACCCAAAAGAACCCCGAAACCCTGGATTAGTCTGGCATTTAAAGAAGATTGAGTCATATTAATCTTTCTGACTAATGTAATTTATAATGGATTTGGCAATGATCACTTCATCGTTAAAGATGAACTTGAGGCTAATTATGTGCAAAAAATCTATGAACTGAACCGTAATTAGAATTAAGTGGGTTAAACTCAATTAGATCATAATGATCTATCAGTTAAAAAGTCACCAAAATCACTATATCTGCATTATATATGTCAAACTCCAATCTTAAAAGTCTAGATATTCCTTGGAATCAAGATAAGCAAAGACTACTGATACAAGGGGAAGTATTATTACAAACGCGATCGCATACTAACTGGGGCGGTGCTGTTACCGCTTGGATATATGTCCCCCTCATTCGATCCAATGTCTGGCAACAAATTACAGATTACCCTCGCTGGGTACATTATTTTCCTGACATCACCAAAAGCGAAGTTATATCCATATCTAGAGGTGATGTTAAACGTCTGTATCAGGCAGCACAAAAAGCTTTTTTCTTTTTTACAGCCCAAGTAGAAATTTATTTGAGTGTGGTGGAAGTTCTGGGACAGCAAGTTCAGTTTCGCATGGAAAGAGGCACATTTAACGATTTTCACGCCCATTTAGAACTCAAAGACATGGGTAATGGCACTTTGTTAGCCTATACGGTACAAGCAACTCCAAATATTCCCATTCCCTCAATTTTTATTCAACAAGCTATTAACTTGGAATTACCAGCAAACTTGTGTAAAATGCGACAGGTGCTTTGTAATAATAAATCATAGTGATGTCACAGGCAACAACTATTTTGGATTTTTGGTTTGGTTCTCCAAATGACCCAAATTACGGTAAACAACAGCCATTTTGGTTTGACAAACAACCGGATTTCGATGCTAAAGTCTGCGACCTTTTTTTGAAAGATTACCAGAAAGCAGTAGCGGGATATTTACATGACTGGATGAATTCACCAAAAACTTGTCTAGCTTTAATTCTCCTTCTAGATCAGTTTCCCCGAAATATGTTTCGTAATACTCCACAAGCCTTTGCAACGGACTGGGAAGCACTATCATTAGCGCAACATGCCACAAACAAAGGCTATGATAGAGGACTATTAGCTGTACAACGCTGGTTTATATATTTACCCTTTGAACATAGTGAAAACATAGATCATCAGCGTAAGTGCATCAAACTATTTCAAAGTCTTAGTCATGATCCCTATAGTGCTAAAGCGATTGAATCAGCTTTTAAACACAAGGAAATAATTACCCGATTTGGTCGCTTCCCCCATCGTAACGCCATTTTAGGGCGCATCTCTACCCCAGATGAAGAGGAATTTTTAGAAGAAACTGGTTCTTCATTCTAAATTGGTCAGTGGTCAGTGGTCAGTGGTGAGTGGTTACTTGGAAAAATCTTCCCCCCTGCACCCCTGCCCCTAACCTGTAAACACCTCTGCTGGTAAGCGGTTAAAGGAAAGGCGCTCGTTTTGCACATCTACAAAAATGGTGTCACCATCGCTAAAATCACCGCGTAAAATGGCTTTAGCGATTTGAGTTTCTAATTCTCTTTGAATCGCTCGTTTTAATGGTCTTGCACCAAAAACGGGGTCATACCCTATTTCTGCTAAAAAGTCAAGGGCAAAACCGGATAATTTCAAAGACATTTTCCGGTCAGTCAATCTTTGTCTGAGTCGGTCTAGCTGTAACTGGACAATGTTCCGCAGTTCAGATTTTTGTAAACTGTGGAAAATAATTATTTCATCTAGACGGTTGAGGAATTCTGGACGGAAACTATTTCGCATCGCTTCCATAACTCGATGACGCATTTCATCGTAACGGCTATCATCTCCGGATATATCTAGTATATATTGAGAACCGATGTTACTGGTCATGATGATAATACTATTTTTAAAGTCTACCGTGCGACCTTGGGCATCTGTCACCCTGCCATCATCAAGAATTTGTAAGAAAATATTAAATACATCAGGATGTGCCTTTTCTATTTCATCAAATAGAATCACGGCATAGGGACGACGGCGAATGGCTTCTGTAAGTTGTCCTCCTTCTTCATAGCCAACATAACCAGGAGGTGCGCCGATTAAACGGGAAACGGCGTGTTTCTCCATGTATTCGGACATATCAATTCTTACCAAAGCTTCCTCTGTATCAAACATATAAGCAGCTAAGGCTTTCGCTAGTTCAGTTTTACCTACACCAGTGGGACCAAGGAAAACAAAACTAGCAATGGGACGGTTTGGGTCAGAAAGTCCAGCGCGAGAACGTTGAATAGCATCAGCTACGGCCGTGACAGCTTCCTGTTGACCGATGACACGATGATGTAATTCATCTTCTAAATGCAGAAGTTTTTCTTTTTCTGATTCTACTAATTTATTCAGAGGAATTCCTGTCCATTTAGAAATAATTTCCGCAATATCGGCTTCTGTAACTTCTTCCCGCAATAGAGATTTTCCTGTTCCTTGGGTGTGGGAAAGTTCACTTTCTATGGCTTGTAATTGCCGATGTAAATCTGTTAATTTACCATATTTTAACTCCGCGGCTCGGTTGAGATCATAGTTTCTTTCTGCCTGTTGAATTTCTAAATTAGCTCGGTCAATTTCTTCTTTAATTGACTGAATTTTAGTGATTATATTTTTTTCAGATTGCCATTGACTGCTAAGAGTTCTTTGTTCTTCTTTAAGGTCAGCGAGTTCTTTTTCTAGTTTTTCTAAACGTTCACGGGAAGCAGGATCACTTTCTTTTTGTAATGAAAGTTTCTCCATTTCCAATTGGAGGATTTTCCGATCAATTTCGTCTAGTTCTTCGGGTTTGGAGGTAATCTCCATTTTCAGTCTAGCAGCGGCTTCATCTACTAAATCAATGGCTTTGTCGGGGAGGAAGCGATCGCTAATATAACGATTAGATAAAGTTGCCGCAGCCACTAAAGAACTATCAGAAATTCTCACCCCATGATGGACTTCATAACGTTCCTTCAAACCACGCAAAATCGAAATTGTATCAGCAACATTGGGCTGATCTACATAAACTTGTTGGAAGCGTCTTTCTAAAGCTGCATCTTTTTCCAAATATTTGCGGTATTCATCCAAAGTTGTCGCCCCAATACAGCGCAATTCACCCCGTGCCAACATAGGTTTTAATAAGTTCCCAGCATCCATAGATCCTTGGGTTGCACCAGCACCGACAACGGTATGAATTTCATCAATAAATAATACAATATTACCACCAGATTCGGTGACTTCTTTTAATACTGCTTTGAGACGTTCTTCAAATTCACCTCGGAATTTTGCCCCGGCAATTAAAGCCCCCATGTCTAAACTAATGAGTTTACGATCTTTGAGAGATTGGGGAACATCACCTGCTACTATGCGTTGTGCTAAACCTTCAGCGATCGCAGTTTTACCAACTCCAGGTTCACCAATTAACACCGGGTTATTTTTAGTCCGACGGGAGAGAATTTGCACCGTGCGGCGAATTTCATCATCACGGCCAATTACGGGGTCTAATTGACCTTTACGGGCGGCTTCTGTGAGATCGCGGCCGTATTTCTCCAGCGCTTGATATTTACCTTCTGGATTTTGGTCAGTCACTGTTTGTTTCCCCCGAATTTCTTTAATAATATTTTTGAGTTTGTTTTCATCTAAACCAAATTCTTGGTATAGACCTTTACCAAAACGGTCATCTTTGGCATAACCTAAGAGTAAATGTTCAATAGAAATAAATTCGTCTTTAAATTCCTGACGATATTTTTCTGCCCGGTCTAATAGTGTATCTAAACTGCGACCTAAATAAACAGAGGTGCTAGTACCAGATACCTTGGGTTGACGTTGGATAAATTGTTCTGTGCGATCGCGGAACTTTTGCATATTTGCACCCGCTTTAGCAAACACCGCGCTGGCAAGTCCATCCTGTTCCAGCAATGCTTTCATCAGGTGTTCACTTTCTAGCTGCTGTTGGTGGTACTGTTTAGCGATATCGGGAGTGTGGGCGATCGCTTCCCAAGCTTTTTCTGTGAATTGATTCGGGTTAGTCGGCTGCATTATGGTTTTAGAATAAGGAACTACTATAGCAGGAGGCAGAGGGCAGGAGGCAGGAGGTAAAGCCTGATCCTGTATGATTTTTAAGTTTCAGTTTCTATCTCATTCAACTGCATACCGCTATATCTAATAGAACCATTGTAAAAATATCTGGACTAATAGCTGGATCGGTCTTCACCTCTTTAAAATGTAGTATTATTGCCCATTTTGTAGAAGGCAGAAGGCAAGAAGCAGGGGAACAGAGGGGCAGGGGATGTAGGGGCGGCCGTTCGCCCCTACAACTTATTTCCAGTAGGACTATATACTGAGAAGCACACACTCACCTGCAAGGGAGTATGTGGACTATGTCACGTAATTTATAAAATAATTTTATAACTGTAGCCAGGATGATGCGGACACTATTGATCCTTGAAACCTAATAATAGCGTTGACGGTTGACAGGTGACAGGTGACAGGTAAGAGAGAATAGGTAATAGGAAATCATTATTTACCAATTACCAATCACCAATTACCAATCACCAATCACCAATTATTAAGCTGTTACTTTTTGACTTTCTAACTTAGCCAATCTTTCAGCTAATAGGTTTTCCAAGGAAATTAAAGCCTTGGTGAAACCATCAATGCCTTCTGCAAGTTTATCAGAAGCCATGCGATCGCCCCCGTGCATTTTCTCAAAAGTGGCTTTATCAATGGAGATTTTCTCAATTGATAAAGCTGTTACCTTACTAGGATCTAATTTGCGGGGTAGTTCGGCAACGGTGTTTTGCAATTCTGTTAATAAACCAGGAGAAATGGTCAATAAATCACAACCAGCCAGTTCAATAATTTCACCGATATTACGGAAACTAGCACCCATAACTTCGGTTTTGTAGCCGAACTTCTTATAGTAGTTGTAGATGGTAGTTACAGATAATACTCCTGGATCTTCGGCGGAGGGGTAGCTATCCCGTCCAGTATCTTTTTTATACCAGTCAAGAATCCGACCCACGAAAGGAGAAATAAGAGTGACACCAGCTTCAGCACAGGCGATCGCTTGGTGCAGTCCAAATAGTAAAGTTAAGTTACAGTGAATACCTTCTTTTTCCAAAATTTCCGCCGCCTTGATTCCTTCCCAAGTCGCAGCAATTTTAATTAAAACGCGCTCCTTAGCAACACCAGCAGCTTTATATTGACCAATCAAATCCCGTGCTTTAGCTACAGTAGCATCTGTATCATAGGATAAGCGAGCATCTACTTCTGTAGATACACGACCGGGAATAATTTGCAAAATCTTTAATCCAAAGGATACTGCCAAGCGATCAAAAGCAAGAGATACCACCTGTGCTGGACTAGCACCAGCACCAGCCTCTTTTTTAGCTTTGAGTAAAGTTTGATCAACAATATCCTGATATTCTGGCATTTGTGCTGCCGCAGTAATCAATGAAGGATTGGTAGTAGCATCTTGAGGTTTAAACTGTTCAATTGATTGAATATCTCCGGTATCCGCTACCACAACGGTTACTGCCCGTAGTGCTTCTAGTAAGTTTTTAGGCATCACATACTCCTTAGTCAGTGGTCAGTGGTCAGTGGTCAGTGGTCAGTGGTCAGTGGTCAGTGGTCAGGGAACAATAATCTTTACAATTACCAATCACCAATCACCCATTTTAGATGCGTCATGCCGTAATTGGCTGTCCAATAGAATGCACTTTAATTAAACTTGTTATTCCTGGTGTACCAATGGGGACACCAGAGGTAATCACAACCTTATCGCCCTGTTCTACTAAACCACTATCTACAACGGTATCCACCACATTCACAAACATTTCTTCAGCATTGTGAACAGGTTGAATTAGTAATGGTTCTACACCCCAAGATAATGCTAATTGACGATAGGCAGTACAGTCAGAGGTGAGGGCAATCATAATTCCGTCCGCTACTTCGAGGATCTGATCCAGGTTTTCTACAACTTCAGCCCGTTCGATTTTGGCAATGAGACGAATTTTTGAGCCAGCGCCTTCAATCATGCGGCGTGCCTGTTCCAGGTCTTGGGGCGATCGCACAAAAGAAACAGCTACCCGGTCCACCCCTAACTGTATCCCAAATCGCAAATCCATTAAATCCTTTTTCAGCTTTGTCAAAATTAAACCTCCTGTGTAGAGAACTCCAGCAAAGATTAACTGGCCGGGTTTATTTTAGTCTGACTTAGCTGATTCTTTCAGTCACAAAAGGCATAAAGCTGATTTAACTGGCATATTTTAAGGTTTGGTTCTGATTTATGCTTTTGGGGCGTGGATAGCGTTAAAGTCAGAATCACGGATTAGACGGATTAAAGGAGTTCACAGATTAAAATTCTATTTTGAAAATTACCCTATAAAATTGGTGTACCTAATTTACTTCAAAAGTGCTGTATGAGTTGGTGCGGGATTTTATTAACATTTCTTAATATATTGTTATTGACTTATTTTGCATAAAGTTGGATGATATCAAAGGTCAAGACAATTTCATCAAACCAACTAAAAAGCGTAATTAAATGAACTTTAAGGGGTTATAGCTCAATTGGTAGAGCGCTTCAATGGCATTGAAGAGGTCAGCGGTTCGATTCCGCTTAACTCCACTAGATAAAAATCACTCACCTTTGAATCAGTCGTAATATCAATTTTTCTATGAAGATACACATAATCAGACCCCCTTGCTAAGCAGGGCTGTTTCATTCCCTGAAAGGTGCATAATGTCAAGGTTTCATTTTAGCGATCGCTCTAATTTTTATGGTAAAAAGTTTAAATTTTTGGGTCAATATGTTTATGTCCCATCAATTTCGTCCCAAAAATTATCGCTAATGATATTGACAAATCCATCCTCCTTAACGAATGAAACAGCCCTGGCTTGCTAAGGGGGGACTACAGGAGGGTGTGATTATGTGCATATTCATAGAAAATTGGTATTACCAATTACCAATCATAGTTTAGGACAAATTGAAACTTTGTTGTTTAGCTGTTTTTAAAGGAATACGAATCAGATGGTAGGCTCCTTTACTAGCTAGGTTTTTATAATTATCTGGTTGTAAATTCAGTTCAGGAAATTTTTTTTCTTCAATGATCATTAACAAAGATTGTGATCTATTTGTTTGCAATGTTTGTTTTTGAATATATGCTAGAGCCTTTCGGGAAGATGAAATATAATTAATTTTCCTTTGGGTGTAGAAAGTTACGGTGGGTTTTTTGAAACCAACCATAATTAATTCTTCATTGGGTTGTTTTGATTCCAGAATTATCGCTGATAACTGCCTGAGAGGTAGTTGACGCTGTTGATCCATGATGGTAACAGCAGGGATTAAAGCAATAGCCATAAAGGCAATAAATCCTACTAAATTAATTATCATGATCTGGCGGTAATGGTGAGTTAAGATGACGATGGCTAAAATGATGGTAGATAATAACCAAATCATCCCTCCAAATTTGAGTACTCCTGAATTTGCCATTTGTGCATATAATTCAGGAGCAGCAGGATCGGGTCTAACAATTTCCGTGAGGTTAAAAAGGGCGATCGCCAGAATTGTCAGAAAGCCCACATTTACCCAAGCACTGATGCGTAGAAATTTGTTAACCGTTAGGCTAAAAGTCTGTGAACTGGGTAAAAGATCACTCCACAATAGTGCTACTAAAATCGCGGCTGCTGGCATTAAAGGTAATACATAGCTGGGTAGTTTAGTAACAGCAATGGTGAAAAACCCAAATATACCTAAAAACCAGAAACAAGCAAATAAACCCAAATGTTGAGAACGTTGTTGTTTTAACCAGTGCGATCGCTGCCAAAATTTAACTCTAGCTAGGGATACAGGGATATACACTGAATAAGGCGCAAAGCCCAACAACACTACTAAAAAGTAAAAAAACCAAGGGGCTGAGTGACCATTAACAACTTCGGTAAACCTTTCTATATTGTGATAACCAAAAAAGGCGTTAATAAAATTCCAGCCATTGCGCCAAATTACTAAGGCATACCAGGGAACTGAGAGGATTAAAACTATCCCAAGTCCCAAAATAGGCCGCATTTCTCGCCACAGTTCCCAAAATTTGCCCACATATAAAGCAAAGGCAATCATAATTAGTCCTGGTAACACAATACCTACCGGACCTTTAGTTAAAATCGCTCCAGCAATTAACACATAACAAGCTAAATACCATTTATTAGGTAATCGCCAATTAGCAATTACTATCGGGGCTGGATTTTGAGCATATCCCAGGAAGAAACATAATAAGGCTGAACCTATGCACCCTGTCAGCAACATATCAGAAACCCCAATTCTGCCCCAAACAATCATTTCTGGGTTGAGTGCCATCAAACCTGCGGCCATGGCGGCGGTAAGATAACGTCTGGGCAAGTTAGTAACTTGTGCTAATTCATCTTGTTTGGTAAAGTACCACTGCACAGTATAAAACGCTAAAGCAATAACCGTCATTGCTGCCAATGCTGAGGGGATACGGGCAGACCATTCATTTACACCCATAATGGCGTAGGCGATGGCCTGACACCAATAAATTAAAGCAGGTTTATCAAACCGAGTTTCACCATTAAAAAACGGCGTGATCCAATCACCAGTTACCAGCATTTGTCGAGAAGCTTCGGCAAAAAGCGGCTCAGTTTCATCAATTAAGCCCACATTACCCAAATTCCAACCAAACGCTATCCAGCCAATTATCAATAACCACAGGGAAGAAACAGCCACAGCCGACGCTGGGTGCTGTTCTAGATACTTAAACCATTTATCAACCACTTCACGGGGAACACTCAATTTTATATTCATGAATTCATACTGAGAGACACGGCAATCGTGTCCTGACCAATACACAATAGTTTACAATTCAGGGGAGCGGAGAGGCAGGGGAGAAAATTTCATTCTTCTTCCTTATTTCTTCCTCCTGTCATCTGTTGCCCGTCACCTATTCTCTAACACCAATTGCCATTCTTTAGTTTGAGAATTCCATTGTGGGGTGGAAGTTTCCCCAACGACATAAGGACCCCAATACCGCCGCGAGCCATCTTGAGCAAATGCTACTAAAATATCACCCTTCTCTAGCTTTAAATCGCCTTGAGGTAAGGACAAAAGTAATCCTTTCTGGCTACCTTCTTCGGGCGCAAAATCCCAATGAGCAGGAATACCAGATTTAGTTTGATCCCCAGTGCGATTTTTGAGGGATGATTGTCTGGCTAATAATGCCAGACGTACAGGTTGAGTAGTTTTGTTTCTCATGCGGAGCGATCCCGCAGCCTTAGTTTTGCTATTTGATTTAACCTGATAGGCTACAACAGTGGACTGATTTTTTTGACGACTTGATTCTACTGAGTTACTTGGTGTAGAATCTAAGTTAATCATCTGCCGATTATTGTCAGTGTTTGTAACTATAGGTAAAGTATTTTCGGGATTTGTAGATTCAAAGGATATAGTCATATCTAGGCATAGTGCAATGATCCCGATTAGTCCGAATACAGAAAAAGCAATAATGAAGTTACGATACTGATACATGGAATATTTCATCATGGTATGGATTGGAAATAAGATTTTTTGTAAACTAAACCCAAGTTATTGCTAATTGTTAACAGTTAACTGTCATTCGTCATTCGTCACCTGTTATCATGCAAAATACTCGTCTCAACAACTTGTTAGACACAATTTTTAGAAGCTTGAGTCAATGGCTTATTAACCCTTGGCGGCGATTATCACTACTACTAATTAGTTTTTTGTTTGGTTTTTTTTTGGGATCGGCAGTATCAACAACCGCAGGACAAAAGGCAGAATTAGACATTGTAGTGGCAGGATTTTTAGTTTTATTGACGGAAATTACCAGTAGGCTATTTTACAACCGGAGTTTTTTGGCTCGGCAAGCATTTTGGGTAGAAACACTCAACTATCTTAAAGTTGGTTTTATCTACAGTCTATTTCTAGAAGCGTTGAAGCTAGGTTCTTGATGTTATGGGTAAGGAGTGGCTGGATAAAATTTTGACAACGGATACATCTTGGCAGGTATTAGCGCAAGAGGCAGAACTTGCTGATCCTGTGCGAGCTGAGGTGTTTAATATCAATTCTGATAATGTGGCTGAAGTTGTGCAAAGGAAAGGGGATTTACTCAAGTTAGTTTTCCCTGATTTTAGTCGTTTTTGTCAAACGAGCCTAAAAACCGAACCCCAAGCAATGTTACAGGTATTGTGGGATTTATGGCTACCTTTGGGGATCAAAATTGCAGCGCACCGCCAACATTTGGGAAAACCTTTGATCCAGGGGATTTTAGGCGCGCAAGGCACTGGTAAAACCACAATGTCCAGGATACTGAGCTTGATTCTTAAGCATTTGGGATATGGAACTTTAAGTTTGTCTTTAGATGACTTATACAAAACTTATAGCGATCGCTTGGCTTTAATACAGCAAGATTCCCGTTTAGTTTGGCGCGGCCCGCCCGGAACCCATGATATTCACCTGGCTCTAAGTGTACTCGATCAGATTCATCGAAGCAAGAGTCCTGTAATAGTTCCCAGATTTGACAAATCTGCCTATGGAGGTGCTGGCGATCGCACTACTAATGAAGTTATCATAAATCCTATAGATATTCTTCTATTTGAAGGTTGGTTTGTGGGTGTAAAACCAATCGCGCCAGAAGCCTTTCTGAATGCACCACCACCCATTTTGACAGATGCAGATAGACAATTTGCGGCTGATATGAATACTCAACTTAAAAATTATTTACCTCTGTGGGCAGAATTAGATAGTTTAATCGTTCTCCATCCTCAAAATTATCGTTATTCATTAACATGGCGCAAGCAAGCCGAAAGACAAATGATTGCTGCTGGTAACTCTGGCATGACCCATGCAGAAATTGAAAGTTTTGTGAATTATTTTTGGCGTTCTTTACATCCAGAATTATTTATTAATCCCTTAATTGAATCATCGGCCGTTGATTTAGTTATTGAAATTAATGCTGATCATAGTTTTGGTAAAATTAGTCACCCGATGTCTTAACTATAATAAATCCTAATTTGGAAAATTAGGAAATAATTGCTAACGGGACTTAGGCAAAAAACACTTTTAAAATATCCTCAAACGTATATCCCAAAGGGGTTTTACATCGTTTTGATTGGTTTGTTGTTATATCTGGGTTGCAGGCGTTTTTGGGTATTTAATGTATTTCCCTTACCCCGGAAAGATTTGAGGCTTATTTCTTCATTATAAATCTTGATCTGAAAACGCGAAAATTTAGAAAATTTATTATACAAATCTCAGACTATATCATTACTCAGTTTATTTCAACTTTGATCTTTTCCTTATCACCTTGTTTTGGATCATAAATTCGACAAAACCTTACACTGTAAAAGTTAGATTTTAAGTTTACCTAATAAGGTTCATGTACGATTACTTCAGTTAAAATATGATATGATTTACTCTGGTTTTAAATATGAATAGTAGAAACAATTTCAGTCATGATTTTGAAAAATTATGGCTCTACTAGAGTGGT
>NZ_PGEM01000125.1 GCF_002934005.1 Cuspidothrix issatschenkoi CHARLIE-1
AATTTTCGGACAGGTCTAATATGCCCTGGAATGGGTGCGTAGGTAAGTTATGTTTTATGCAAAAGCCATGTATCAAGGTAGTGAAATTCCTGTTTGTGCTGAAGATAAAAATATAGATTATTATTCGTATAGACTTTTAGGACTGCGTTGCATTGTATGTGGGGAAGAAGTTCAGTTTAGAAAAGGATATGTAAACCGACCTCATTTTGCTCATTTTAAGGACATTGGAATAAATCCAAATAAATGTGAGCTTAGAGTAATAGGTTATAGTAGTTCTTGGAGTTCCTTAACGTCAGAAGGAAAAGGGCAAAGACGAAAGCTATTTCAAGAACATTTTATTAATATAATTAAACGTCAAGATAGTAGCTTTGACCATAATATTCAAATACTCAAATCTCAATTATCCTCTAATTCTTTAAAAGAAATTACTAATAAATGCCGTATATGCTTTGATAGTAAAAAGGAAGATTTAATAAGAGAATGTCGTCAATTTAATACAGGTGTGAACGATAGCAATAATTGGATACATGGTTTAATTGCTAGTGAAGCTATAGATTACTTATCTATCCCAACAAGTATATATCCTCTGGAAGTATTACTTCATTACAGTATTTATATTGCTTGCAATCAATCAAAATCTAACAATTGGAATATTTTTATTAGTACAATTGAACCTAATACTATATGCCAAATACTGAAAGAAGTTATTGTAAAAACAAATTGGCTTATAGCTTTCGGAAATTTATATAAAAATAAAACAGGTATTTATTCGGAAAATTCGATTTTGAATTATCATACAAATGATTTTATCAATGAGAAACTTGCTAAATCCGTTGAAAAATATATTTCTTTACATGGAAATCAGTTAAAACGTGGAATTTCTAAAGGAATTGGGCTGAAATTAGAAGGTTTAAATATAAATTTATTTACTCTTAAACTTATTGTTAATGTAGTAGGTGTAGGAAGTAGTAACCCACAAAAAGCTTATATATATGATTATATATATGATAAAACTATTGCTCAAATCATAGATATTGATCAAAAAATGGATCAAATATATATTACTTATGAAATAATATATCATCAAGGTATTAGTAATCTTGAATATTATGAAAATTTCCGTAAAGAGATTTCATATTTTTTGGAAAATCATAAAAAACAACCAGATCAAAAAATTACCTTCACTTTATCCAATTGGGAAGAAATACGTAAATTGAGTAATGAGGAAAAACAAAGAAAAGTAGAAGAAGAACAACTTAGACGAAAACAGGTTGAAATAGTTATTGATCAAATAAAAAACAGTAGTAATTGGCGAAAACATCCGGCAATTCAAATTGTTTTGAAAACTTTTTCTCACAAAATAGGAAGAACACCAATTAAATGTCCCATTTGCACTAAAAAAACTAGAAAACACAAATTATTAGATCATTTAAAAAAAGTTCACATTGATTCTTGTAAATCTCCAAGTGAGAAATTAATTGATTTTTTTGACAAAATATTATCCACTTCATGAGGCTATTTGATAAATCTATTGAAATTACAAAACCTGTAGGGGTGGGGAAACCCCACCCTCGATTATATTGAATCTGACCGATGACTGCTTCTTAATATACAGAGTTTTCCTGTTTATGTTTTCACGGATACTGCAAAAGTGGCGATTTTCCAGGGTTGAATATTCATATTTTCTGGATTTATTGGGGCTGATGTGATATTATTTTCTAATAAGTCAACTTGTTCTCCTAAAGTTAAAAAATCGCTTTGTAAAGATAAATCTGCTGTTTTTCCATGACATTCATAAAAACGAATTATAAACTTCTCTAAATCATCTTCACTGGGTTTAAATGCCATTAAAATCAAATTATCTGCTGATAAATCTAGAAAGCTTTGACTTGGACAACCATTAGCACTAGATTGATAATTATCTGGATTTACTAATACTTGAAAAGGTACATTTAACTCATAACCACGTTTAACAGTTTCCGCTTCTTCCCAACTTCCCGAATGAGGATATAAACTATAGGTAAATTCCTGTATTCCTCTATCTGCTTGGGAGTCTGGCCAGTTGGGACTTCTTAACAATGTGAGGCGTAGTTGATTAGATTGGGCATCGTATCCATATTTACAATCGTTGAGTAGGCTAATTCCGTATTTTCCGGTGGGTGTATTTGTGGTTAAATCTGCCCAACGTAAAGCGGGGACTTCCCATTTTGCCTGTTCTGTGGGGGTTTGGGGATTTGTGGGACGACCAATAGCACCGCAGGGGATTTCATAGGTGGCAAATTCGGCTTGGAAATTGAGAGGAAAGGCTGTTTTAACTAATACCTGATTTTCTTGCCAATTTACAGTATTAGCTATTTTCAAAATTGGTGAACCAACTTCTAAAATATAATCTTGACAAAATTCCGATTTTCCCAGTTGACGCACTACCCGCAAACGTTGTTGAATTTCTCCATATTCTTGCCATTGAATTGATTGTAATTCTGTTGGCGGTAGGGGTTTTGTGTTATAATTGGGGTCAATATTCCACGCATCCCAATATTGGCCACTGTCGCTAAAAGCTTGGAGTTGGTTTCCCGCACCATTTAAAATTTCCCGTTGTTGGGTTTTGTCAAAGACGCTTTTTAAATCTCCGGTTTCGGGGTTAACTTCAATTTGTAGATATTCATTTTCTAAAAGCCAATTTTTCGGGAATGTTTGGGGTTGAAGGGAAGATGGAGAAAGCCAGAAAATGCTGTAACCTATAGATGGGACGGTTGCGAAAAATAATAAAGAATTTTGAATTTGCTGGGATAAGATTTCTTTTCCTGCAATATCGCAAACTTTCCAGTTTGGTTGATCTGGAGTAATGATTTTCTCTAAGTTTACCGTGACAACTTCCGAACGTTCCCAGTTGAGAGAGTTAAAAATTATGACGGGGATATTTGCAGGATTTTGTGATTGTGGTATATCTATTTTAGATGTGATCTCTATTAATGACTTGTCCAAAATTTCCATTCCCATTTTCTCCACTGCTTGCCATTCTGGTAAAGCATCGGTGTAAACTTGGGTAATGGAAGAACCAGGTAAAATATCGTGAAACTGGTTAAATAAAACTTTTTTCCACGCGGTTTCTATTTCTGTTGTTGGAAATTTTGCACCAGTGAGGATATTTGCTAAAGTTGCAAATAATTCTGCACTATATAATAGATGTTCAGATTTACGATTCCAGCGTTTTTGGTCTGCGTGGGTAGTATAACATCCGCGATGAAATTCTAAATAAAGTTCGTTTTCCCAAACTGGTAAATTTTGATTCGGGGATGTTATTTGTTGCAGATATTTTTCGGAAGTTGTAAATTCTAACTTGGGGAAAATGGGGGAATGTTCCCACCGTCGCGCAGTTTCTAGCATATCACGAGTTGGTCCACCACCATGATCACCAACACCGGGAAGCCAAAGAGAATTTTGTAAACCTGTTTGGGTTTTCCACTCACAAGCATACTTGGCCATTTTTACAGGTTCGATGGTTTCACCGATAAGTGCAGACATAAAACTTAATGTTTGACTGCCATCAGGCGATCGCCACCAAAATAAGCCATAATCAAATTTAGTTGTATCATTCCAACGGAGTTTTTGTGTCACAAAAAACTCAATTCCCGCATTTGCGAAAAATTGGGGTAACGTCGCACAAAAACCAAAGGTATCGGGAACCCAAACTACAGAAGATATTTTTCCGAACTTCTGTAAAAAATACCTTTGTCCATATAATAACTGACGAACTATAGACTCACCCGCAATTAAATTTAAATCTGGTTCAACCCAAAAACCTCCCGAAACTTCCCATTTTCCCGCTTGTACTTGGTTTTGAATTTCTTTAAACAAGTCGGGACGGTTTTCTTCAATCCAAGCATACAACGCCGGTGTGGTATGACAGAAAATTAATTCGGGAAAATCTTGTTGTAATTTTAAAGCTGACTCAAAAGTATTTTGTGCTGCTTTCCAAGTCTCTTCTACAGGCCATAACCATGCTAAATCTAAATGTGCATGACCTAATAAATGAATTTTATATTTTTGGGCGTTAATAAATTCCGCTAAACCCAAATAGGTTTGTCGTAAATTAACTATATATGTTTGCCAATCTTGATTTTCTGCGTCTTTGCAATTTGTAACTTTCTCAACTTCTGTTGCTAAACCTGGTAACTTTTCTGGTGCGAAGTTCTCTAAAAGAATTTCCGCAACTGCTAATTCATCAGCAATAAAACCAGCATCGGGATGATCATAATCTGTGGACTCAAAAATTGCAAGCGATCGCATTAATGCCCCGTCGCAATGTCCCGGACTCACCAACCGCAAAGCTATGGTAAACTCTTCACCAGGAGTAACACTCGCACTCAACAACACTCGCGGGGAACAATCAAACAAATCTCCCGTCAATACTAGCTTATCATTAACATATACTTCCGCCGCATCTGCCCACCACACCAAAGCCAAGCGCAAAGATAAACCCGTTAACGGAAAATTGTGTAAATGTTGGGGAACAGAGAATTTTTGCATCAACCATAATACTCCTTTTCCCCCTGTCCAGGAAATATGGCCTTTTTCATTTAGTTCAACAGGTTGCCAATCAGTTAAACTAAATGGGATAAAATCAGTAATTACCCCGTCAGTTTCATGATATTGCCAACTTGACATTATATCAACTTGACAACAAGATCGTAAAATTTCAATAGCTGTTGATATAGATTTGGTATTTAATGAGGGTATAGAAAGAGTCATATTGCCAATAAAATAATATAAATAATTGACCCTGCCGAAAATCAATAGTTTTGTGGGAGTCTCCTAACAATTCAAAATCAAGACTAGGGATTTAAACCCTTTAACTTACAATCACCCAACGCTATAACTTACACATTATCATCATGTCATCCAGTTCTTCCAATCGCTATCAAAGCAAACTCTTTAACTTTGTCCACCAGCATTCCCGCAGGTTGACACAAAAATGGGAAAGCGCATTCAAAAATTTACAAGTTGCAACTCAAGTAGGCGTAGATTCTCTACTTTATCCACTGTACCAATTTTTCCAACAAAATGAAACCACAAAACAATTAAAATCAGCAACTCCTCCCGCCAGTGACGAACCAATTCAGCATATATTAGACATAGTCAAAAATCTGCCTCCTGGAGATGCCGATATTCCACCTGCATCTAAAACCAATCCTCTCACATTTTTAGGATCTTTATGGGAAAAAGTTTTTCCTAAACAAAAATCTCCCACTCCAGAAAATACCCTCCAACAGCATATTCCCACAGTAAAGGGAATTGCCATAGAATTACAAACCCGGAATTTGGTATTAGTTAGCGCGGATAATCGTATTTTTGATATTTTCACCCCTCAACAAAACGCCAAATTAGCAGATAGAATTAATAGTGAAATTAGCGAATATCGGTACTCTTTAAAATTAATTGCTCACCAGCAAAAAGAATTATTACCTCCAATTTATTCTCTTCTAGATAAACTCACAGAAGAAGATTCTACCATAACACAAAAATCACTCTTAAGTCCCATTAAATTTTTTGGATTTATCGACCAATTAGTTGCTAATTTAGAAACTACCACTGTAGTCCCTGTACAACAGCGCGGCGAAGAAATTATTCATATTTTAACAGTTAATCAGAATGGTTTAAGCAATCAAAAATCGGATATTTCTGATTTAATTACAGCCGCAGTCAATTACTTTTTTGGTGGTAGAAACAGTCATCAAATTAGCGCAAATTTTCCAGTGGAAAAATTGCCAACTACATCTAACTATCAACCACTTTTCACACCAATTAACGAATTAAATAATATTGATACCATCGCTGACCCTTGGTTAACATGGGACGATTTATATGGTGACAGCAATAGCAATATTAATCAACAAAATTCTGTATTTACAAGTATACTAGGAAAACTATTCATAGATGATAAAATCGATAATTTCCGGACACATCAATCCCAATGGGGATTATCAAATATTCCCCATAAAATAGGTGAAAAAGCACCGCAATCTAAAAATGAGCAATTTGAAGAAACAGCCAATCCAACCAGGTCAGAATTTAATTTTAAGCCTGACTGGATTGATATTTCTGCCACTTCACTAGGTTATGAAAAACACCTATTAGAACAAATTCTAGAATGGTTAGATCAGTTTATATCATGGATAGAACAAATATTCACAAACATGATTTATTTTTTCAGAGGTTTGTTATTAGGGAGGTAAAAATTGTAGGTTGGGTTGCGCTTTGCTTAACCCAATCTACATAGGGCTTGCTGAATAAACATGAAAGGATTACAGGTAAAGGGTTTGAGCCGTTTTCATGTAAAAAGAGTGCAAGCTTTTACGAGGTGGAAACTCGAAAACCTTGCATTTAAGTTTGATACCAAGGAAAAATAGCTCCCATCCAACTCTTGAAACTGTTCCCAGTTAAGAGTTCCCTGTTCCCTCTCCTCACAGACAACTTTTTCAGCAAACCCTATTTAAAAAAAACCTCAAATGTTCTTTGCCCTTACAAGGCTGACACCTCGTATTAGTTGAGAACGATTTCGGT